>CALIJD010000213.1 GCA_938017885.1 uncultured Granulicatella sp. | reverse complement strand
AAAGGGGCTGCAAGTGACAATAGCACCTATGTGGAACAAGTATCGCTCTTTGAAGAGGAAACAGCGACGGTTCCTGAATGGGTTCACGAGCTTAAAGGATTAAACTTAATGAGTATGACACCAATGGATGCAATGAATATCCTGTATAAATGGCAACAAATGGAAAAGGGTGAGTAGTGTATGGGAACCATTAAAGAATTAAGTCCATTACTGACAAACCAGATCGCAGCAGGGGAAGTCATCGAACGTCCTTCTTCTGTGGTGAAAGAATTACTTGAAAACGCAATTGACGCAGGCAGTACTCGCATTGAGATTGACATCGAAGAGAGTGGCCTTCGTAAAATTCGTATTCAAGATAATGGAATCGGGATGACGAAAGAGGACGCTCGTATGTCGATTAAACGTCATACAACAAGTAAACTCTATTCGCCTGAACAACTTTTTAGAATCCGTACACTCGGGTTCCGTGGAGAAGCCTTGGCAAGTATTACGGCCGTATCGAAAGTGACGCTGACAACTTCTACCGGAGAAGACAGCGGTGTGGAGTTAAAGATTGAGTCTGGTGAAATCAAAGAAGAAAATACCGTACCGCCATTAAAAGGATCGACTTTCCTTGTTGAAGATTTGTTTTATAACACACCAGCTAGGTTAAAATTCGTTCGTACACTGCAGACGGAGTTAGCTCATATTACGGATGTGGTGAGTAAGGCATCTCTTAGTCACCCAGAAATTGCTTTTGTTTTAAAAAATGACGGGAATCTTTTATTACAAACATCAGGAAAGGGAGAATTGTTACAAGCAGTCGCTGGGAACATTGGTCCAGTAAACGCTCGTAAGATGTTACATTTTAGTGGCGAAGACGAAGATTTTAAGGTGTCAGGGTATACGTCTCTGCCAGAACTCACGCGTTCTAACCGCAACTACTTATCGATTTTCATTAATGGACGACCAATCCGCAATATGGCCATCGCAAAGGCCATTACATTAGGATATGGCTCCACATTAATGGTGGGACGATTCCCAATTACGATTATTTCGATTGAAATGGACGTACAACTCGTCGATGTAAACGTACATCCAACCAAACAAGAAGTTCGAATCAGCAAAGAGCAAGAACTCTCACAGGTGATTCAAAAAGCGATTAGAGAGGCGATACAGGGTGTACAACGGATTCCTGAGTCGATTGAAGACTTATCCTTCAAACGAAAAGAAAATCGCGTAGAGGCGCCAAATCCAGTCCAGCAAACTTTGGAGTGGCAATTGAAGACACCTACCCCTGAAACGCCTCGTGTAGAAACACCTTCTTATACTGAAAACGTCAGAGAAGAAGTCGAAGTTCTGCCAAACGATGATGCGCCTGTTCAAGCAAGTAACGAAGCTGAACCTGTTGAACAAGAAGAGCTCGTGGACAGCCACGATGAACATGCAGACTACTTAAAATTGGCTGAGAAAATCGATACACAACCCTTCGAAAAGGAATTCCCAGAATTGCATTATTTTGGACAAATGCATGGTACTTATTTATTCGCGCAAAACGAAAAAGGCTTGTATATGATTGACCAACATGCCGCCCAAGAACGGATAAAATATGAACAGTTCAAAGTGGAGATTGGTCAAGTAGGCCGAGTCAGTCAACCATTGATGGTTCCGATTTTACTAGAATTCTCAAAGAAGGATAGCGTGAAATTGGAAGAACGATTATCCCTTGTTGAGGAGTTTGGAATCGAGATGGAGCCATTTGGACAAAATACCTTCCAAGTTCAATCGCATCCAGCGTGGATTAAGAAGGGGCAAGAGAAGGCGATTATCGAAGAAATTATCGACTTTATCTTAGCCGACGAGAAGATTACGGTTGCTAAATTGAGAGAAGCTACAGCCATAATGATGAGTTGTAAAGGTTCGATTAAAGCAAACCACCACTTGAGTGAATGGGAAGCTCGTCAGTTATTAGTGGATTTAGCCAAATGTAAAAATCCTTATAACTGTCCGCACGGAAGACCAGTACTCGTTCATTTAACAAATAAGGATTTGGAACATCTCTTTAAGAGAATTCAAGATCCACATCAATCGAAACGACAACAATTTGAATAGGAGAAGCCACGATGGAATTTTCAAAAGAAGAATTAAAAAAACGTTTAACAGAAATTC
>CALIJD010000212.1 GCA_938017885.1 uncultured Granulicatella sp. | reverse complement strand
TGAACTGGGGAATTGAAGGGGCTGGATGGGCAACGGTCATTGCTAAAGTGTTGTTACTAGTGCTTGCCATTCGTGCGGTTCGTAAGGAATCGGAAATTCAAATCTATTTGAAACACGTCAAAGTGGATAAAGAAGTGATGAAAGAGATTCTTAAAGTCGCATGGCCGTCTGCATTTGGGTATGGAGGAGCGGCATTAGGATTTACAGTACTAAATGGACTGATTCAGTCCTATGGAACATCCGTGCTGGCTGCG
Organism: uncultured Granulicatella sp.; assembly: GCA_938017885.1. Classification (GTDB taxonomy): domain Bacteria; phylum Bacillota; class Bacilli; order Lactobacillales; family Aerococcaceae; genus Granulicatella. The sequence goes on along the minus strand of CALIJD010000212.1, from coordinate 1,894 downwards.
TATTCGATGGTGAATCGCATCTCGGATTTACTAACGCAACCTCAGATGGGAATCGGTGCAGCGTTAACCGCCATTATCGGACAAAATATGGGGGCAGGGCTTTATGACCGTGCGCATGCCATCTTTAGACGAGCATTACTATGGGTGCTGATGATTTCAACAGTCGGCTGTATAGTTGTCTTCTTCTTCCAATCTCCTATTCTTGGAATCTTTATTAAAGACAGAAGCGATGCTGTTCTTTGGGCAAATGCCGTTGAGTATTTAAACTATACCGCCTTTATTATTTTCTTCATGGGCTTATTTTCAGCGTACAACGGATTCTTCCAAGGATGTGGCGTGACGAAATACTCCATGAACATGTCAGTTGGACGTCTTTGGATCTTGCGCCTGCCGATTATTTGGGTACTTGGAGCCTTTACAGCACTCGGGGCTACCGGTGTATGGATTGCAATGTTATTGTCAAATGCGTTAACGGTTCTTTATGGACATATTGTCTATAAGACAAAAGACTGGAGTACATTACATTATGCGAAAGGAGAGAAAACGTGATTAAAGATTTTATTCATTATTACAAACCCTATAAGAAGTTATTCTTACTCGATTTTACGTGTGCAGTAATCGTGGCCATCCTCGAGCTTGCTTTTCCAATAATGGTGAGAAGTGTTATCGATAAGATTGTACCGTCTCAAAATTTACAACAAATTCTACTCGTGGGAGCTGGGTTACTTGCGCTGTATGCTTTCTCGACGACTTTGAACTTTATTGTCGTGTACATGGGGCATATTTTAGGGATTAATATTGAAACGGATATGCGCCGTGAGTTGTTCGCGAAGGTTCAAAAACAATCCTTCTCGTTCTTTGATAATATGAAAATTGGGGAATTGATGAGCCGCTTGTCGAGTGATTTATTCGATATTAGCGAATTAGCGCACCATGGGCCAGAAGAATTTTTTATTGCAATTATGACCTTAATAGGTTCATTCTTCTTAATGTATCAAGTCCATCCAACACTTGCGCTATTGACGATTTTCTTCGTTCCGATTATTGCGGTGGCACTTGCGGTATTTAATCGTCGCATGTCGAGTATTAATCGAAATATCTACAAGGGATTAGCCAACTATACGGCAGGACTAGAAAATGTACTGAGCGGAATGCGTGTAGTGAAGGCTTTTGCTAATGAAAACCACGAGCAACAACTCTTTGAAGAGCTTATTCAAGAGTATCGTTCGAATAAAATTGCGTTTTATCGCACGATGGGGACGAGTAGCAGTTTCAACTACTTATTGATGCGCAGCATTAATCTTTTTAGTTTAATCGTAGGGGCGTACTTCACGGTCATCGGTGATTTAACAGCTGGAGAATTAGTCGGTTATATCTTACTGTCCAATGTATTCGTGGGACCGATTAATAAAATGAACTCGATGATTGAACTGTATCCAAAAGGATTTGCAGGTTTCCGTCGTTTCAAAGAATTAATGAGTGTTGAAATTGATATCGAAGACGCACCCGATGCCATTCCTGCACCAATTTTTGAAGGACGTGTGGAATATAAAAATGTAGGGTTTGGATATGAAGACGATAAGAAAGTATTGGAACACATCAACTTAACGGTCGAACCAGGTCAAACGGTTGCCTTCGTTGGGCCAAGTGGAGTTGGGAAGACAACGCTTGTGAACTTATTGCCACGCTTCTATGATTTAAAAGAAGGCGAAATCTTGGTCGATGGAACAAACATCAATCGTTTCACCTTACAATCGCTTCGCCGTCAAATCGGTATCGTGCAACAAGATGTGTTCCTCTTTAATGGAACGATTCGCGAGAATGTGTTGTATGGAAGACTTGATGCAACGGATGAAGAAGTAGACCGTGCGATCGAGCAAGCAAAACTGAAAGA
>CALIJD010000211.1 GCA_938017885.1 uncultured Granulicatella sp. | reverse complement strand
TCCAAATTCGTTCGTAGCCTAAAACAACAAATCGAACAAATGGGTGCTGTAAACTTATTAGCGATTGAAGAGTTTGAAGCAGTGCAAGAACGTTTCACATTTTTAACAGCGCAACAACAAGATTTACTAGAAGCTAAACAGACGCTCGAAGAAACGATTACAGAAATGGACGAGGAAGTAACCACTCGCTTTAAGACAACATTTGATGCGGTAAGTAGTCAATTTGAACGTACATTCCCACGCTTATTTGGGGGTGGACGTGCAACGCTTGAATTGACTGATCCAGAGAACTTACTCGAAACAGGGATTGAGATTATTGCTCAACCACCTGGCAAGAAACTGCAATCACTCAGCTTACTTTCTGGGGGAGAACGTGCCTTTACGGCGATTGCATTACTATTTGCAATCTTAGAAGTGAAGCCAGTTCCGTTCTGCTTACTCGATGAGGTTGAAGCAGCTCTGGATGAAGCAAACGTAGCTCGTTACGGTCGTTACTTAAAAGAATTTACAAACCGTACGCAATTTATCGTAATTACGCACCGTCGTGGTACGATGGAAGAAGCGGATGTATTGTATGGGGTAACGATGCAAGAATCTGGAGTTTCAAAACTCGCATCCGTTAAGTTTGAAGACTTTGACGAATTAGAAGAAGTGAAATAAGAGTAAGAGGTAGCAATGCGCGCTACCTCTTATTTTTTAATACGAATGGCTTGTTTTGTGGTATACTATAAGAGATACGTTCAATAAGCGTATAATGAAAGCAGAAATGCTTAAAGGAGTTTTATAGTTGATTAAATTAATTGCACTAGATTTAGATGGAACATTATTAACTGGTGAAAAAAAGATAACTGAAGAAAATAAAAAAGCTATTAAATTAGCCAAAGAAAATGGGATTAAAGTAGTTCTTTGTACTGGTCGACCAATTGTAAGTATTGTTCACTTACTTGAAGAATTAGACCTGATGGGGGACGATGATTACGCAGTTAACTTTAATGGAGGTTTGATTCAAAAAACAAAATATGGAGAAATCGTCTATGAAACAGGACATACTGTAGAAGATATGAAATATTGCCATGAAGAAGTAACCAAAGTAGGGCTTCCATTAGTTATGATTGATACGGTGAGAGCTTACGAGCCAACGCCTCCCAAAGGACGTCCGTCAATTTATAATACATTACCGCATCCAATTACCTTTGAACAAAAGAATCCAGAAGATTTCGAAGAGGATCATATCTTTAATAAAGCCGTTCTTTGTATCGATCAAGACATCTTGGATGAAGGCATTGCAAAATTACCAAAAGAATTCTTTGAACGTTTCAACTGTATGAAATCAAGAACATTCTTGTTAGAAGTCGTTCCAAAACATGTATCAAAAGGAAACGGCTTGAAGATGTTAGGAGAGATTCTAGGAATTTCATTGGATGAAATGGCAGCATGTGGCGATGAGGAAAATGACTTGCCAATGTTAACAGTTGTCGGTTATCCAGTAGCCATGGGTAATGGCTCAAAAGAAGTCAAAGATGTAGCAAAATATGTAACAGCAACGAATGAGGATTCAGGTGTTGCTAAGGCTATTTATCATATTATAGAAATGAATAAACAAGCGTAAAGTGAGGGGAAAATATGGGATTATTTGATCGAATTAAACGTGCATTTACTGGTGAAGATGAAGTCATTAAACATGAGGAAAAGAAAGAGTCAATTGTTATTGAAAAATATGACAAAGGGATGGAAAAAACGCGTCGCAGTTTCTCAGATAGATTGAATGAATTTCTTGCAGATTTCAGAGAAATCGATGAAGATTTCTTTGAAGATTTAGAAGAGACTTTTATTTCTTCAGACGTAGGTTTTGAGATGACTTTGGCGATTACGGACGCCTTAAGAGATGAAGTTCGTTTAAAAAATGCTACAACTTCTGGCCAAGTCAAAGAAGTCATCATTGAGAAGATGGTCGACATTTACGAAAAAGGCGAAGATAATTTATCAGTGCTTAAAAAAGCGGAAGGTCGTCCAACAGTTCTAATGTTTGTTGGAGTCAATGGTGTTGGTAAAACAACAACGATTGGTAAGATTGCTTGGAGACTGAAGCAAGAAGGTAACAAAGTTTTACTTGCTGCAGGAGATACATTCCGAGCTGGAGCCATTCAACAGTTAGAAGTCTGGGGAGAACGTGTCGGAGTTCCTGTAGTTGCAGGTAAAGAAGGTGGCGACCCTTCTTCAGTTGTCTTTGATGCGATTAAGAAGGCTAAAGAAGAAAACTTTGATTATTTATTAATCGATACAGCGGGACGTCTTCAAAATAAAGTGAACTTGATGAAAGAGTTAGAAAAGATGAATCGTATCATCTCCCGTGAAATTGAAACGGGAGCAGATGAGACTTTATTAGTTTTAGATGCGACAACTGGACAAAACGCTCTTGTGCAAGCAAAACAATTCGGAGAGACAATCAACATTACAGGACTAATCTTAACGAAATTAGACGGAACTGCAAAGGGTGGAGTGATCCTTTCTATTCGTCATGAATTAAATATTCCTGTTAAATTCATTGGATTAGGTGAACAGATGGATGACTTGCAACCATTTGAACCAGAACAATTTATTTACGGATTAGTAAAAGATATGCTATAATACGTTTATATTAAATTGAAATGAGGCGAAATAATGGAAAATAATCATTATGGTGTTCAATCTAGTATTGAAGGAAGAAATCAGTTTTTTATGAAAGTCTACGGATGGATGTTTGGAGGAATTGCAATTTCTGCTTTGGTTGCTTATTTATTTAGCACAACTCCTGCATTATTCAGTCTATTTTATAATTTCATGGTAGCAACACATGGATATGGAATGTGGGGAATTATCCTATTGCAATTAGTTCTTGTATTTTTAATGCGACCTAATTACGAGAACCTAGGAAATCCTATACGCTATATGGTCATGTATTGCTTGTATGCAGCACTAACAGGGTTAACATTCTTTACATTAACTTTCGTTTATGACTTAGGTAGTATTGTTCAAGCGTTTGCTTCAACTTGTGCTTTGTTCGTTGGTCTATCAGTTGTAGGTTTTACAACTAAGAAAGATTTAACGGGATGGGGTCAACAAGCATTGGGCGCTTTATTAGGTCTAATTCTTGCAAGTCTTCTTAACTTATTCTTCTTCCGTAGTTCTATGGTAGAGTGGATTATGTCAGGTATTTCTTTAATCATCTTTATCATATTAACAATTTATGATACACAAAAACTAAAAAGAATGTATGACTACTTTGAAGGACAATCAGCACTTGAAGGAATTGCCATTCTAGGTGCTTTAGAATTATATCTTGACTTTATCAATATCTTCTTAGATATCCTTCGTTTATTCGGAAGTGGAAAAGATTAATTCGTTGAAATAGGTCTGGGTTTATCCCAGGCTTATTTTTTTGTAAAAATATTTTTAATAGGAAAGAAATAATTACATGCATTATAGTAGAAAATCATGTATACTACCTACGTACGCATTAACGATATAGGAGGAAGTTTATGTTTGAGTTAAATGCATTCGATTATGAGGATATTCAATTAGTCCCAAATAAATGTATTGTAAATAGTCGTTCGGAGTGTGATACTACAGTAAAATTAGGAAAGTTCACTTTTAAACTCCCTGTAGTCCCAGCTAATATGCAAACTGTTATTGATGAATCTGTGGCAGAGTTTTTAGCGAAGAATGGTTATTTTTATATTATGCATCGTTTTGATGAGCAAAGTCGTTTGCCATTTGTAAAACGAATGAAAGAGAATGGTTTAATTTCATCTATTAGTGTGGG
>CALIJD010000210.1 GCA_938017885.1 uncultured Granulicatella sp. | reverse complement strand
TTGGAGTCAGGAGAACTAACTTTAAATTGAAGTGCTTTTTATGTTGAAAAAGAAAAAGAATTTGATATCCGCGAAGTAGGGACTTGTTCCTTACTTCGCGTTTTAAATTTCCAAGGTATCATCATTTTTGTGCGTATTCACTTACAAATACTTCGGCACCTTTTGCGATTTTGTGGTATCCTATGTAAAGAGAAAATGAAAGAAAGTAGTAGAACTATGAAGAAAATCATCGTTATCAACACTGGTGGTACGATTGCCATGAGTGAAGATCGCTCAACGGGCAGCGTAACCCCAACAGGAACAAACCCATTAACAAACTCAGATACTCTTTTTGCACCAATCGCAAGTGTCGTTGTAGAGGACTTATTTAACTTACCATCCCCACATATGACGGAGGAAAAAATGTGGGAAGTTCAAAAGAGAATTGTCCAAGCACAAAAGGATGGTTTTGACGGAGCTGTGGTCACTCACGGAACGGATACTTTAGAAGAAACCGCGTATTTCTTAGAGTTAACAACAGATGGAACCTTCCCGATTGTATTGACAGGAGCGATGCGTTCCAGCAATGAAATCGGAGCGGACGGGCTCGCAAACTTACGCAGTGCCATTATTACGGTAACAAGTCCAGAGAGTGTGGATAAGGGCGTTCTTGTCGTGATGAACGATGAAGTCCATGCAGCAACGTATGTGACAAAAACACATACTACGAATGTTGCGACTTTCCAAACACCAACTTTTGGACCGCTTGGCTTAGTGTCAAAGAGTGAAGTTATTTACTTCCAAAAATTCTTACATCATGAATACTATCCAATTAAAGAACTCGTGAATAAGGTATACTTATTGAAGGCGTATGCTGGAATGGATTCGATGTTATTTGATGCCGTTGCCGATTCAGATGCTAATGGATTAGTCATCGAAGCTCTTGGGGCAGGCAATCTCCCGCCAACAGCACTTCCTGGCTTGCAACGTTGCTTGGATAAAGGAATTCCGGTTGTGCTCGTATCCCGTGCCTTTAACGGTGTAACATACGATGTATATAATTATCTTGGCGGAGGCAAACAGCTACGTGAAGCAGGAGTGATTTTCACAACAGGGCTTAGCGGACAAAAGGCTCGTGTAAAATTATCGGTGTTATTAAGCGCTCATGCAAACAGAGAAACAATCGTTAGAGCATTTCAAGTATAGGAAAGAGGAATAGAAATGGTTAGAAAAATAGGACGAGTGGTTCGTCAATATGAAGGAAAACCGATTATTTATGGCATGCCACTAGAAGAGCTAACAGCTTGGTTCGAAGCAAAAGGCGAAAAGAAATTCAGAGCAGGTCAATTATGGGACTGGCTTTACCGCAAACGTGTAACCAGTTTTGAAGAAATGACAAACTTGCCAAAATCATTGATTGAAGAGTTACAAGAAGAGTTCACATTCCCAGTGTTAAACGAACGTATCAAACAACAATCAACAGACGGAACACGTAAATTCCTCTTTGAATTAGCAGATGGCCTCTTAATCGAAACGGTATTAATGCCTCAGGAATACGGATTATCCATCTGTGTGACGACACAAGTAGGATGCAATATCGGATGTACTTTCTGTGCCAGCGGAATTATCGCAAAACAACGTGACCTTGTTGCTGGAGAAATCGTAGCGCAAGTAATGCACGTACAACGGACCTTAGACGAAGTGTCTCCTGGTGACCGTGTTAGCCATATCGTAGTCATGGGGATTGGGGAGCCATTCGATAACTATGATAACGTGATTAAATTCTTGAAAGTGGTCAACTCTGATAAAGGTCTTGGAATCGGGGCTCGTCATATCACTGTATCTACAAGTGGTCTGGCTCCAAAAATTCGCGAGTTCGCTGACGAAGGATTACAAGTGAACCTTGCGCTTTCGCTCCATGCACCAGATAACGATACACGTTCTCGTATCATGCGTATCAACCGTAAATATCCAATCGAAGTCGTGATGGATGCCATTAATGAATACATCGCTAAAACCAATCGTCGTGTAACCTTCGAGTACATCATGCTCGATCACGTGAATGATTCGGTGGAACAAGCGCAACAACTAGCGGACCTTCTTGCGGATAAGAAACGTCTTTCATACGTGAACTTAATTCCTTATAACAAAGTTCGTGAACATGACCAATATGAACGTAGTGGAAAAGAACGCGTAGTAGCCTTCTACGATGTGTTGAAGAAAAACCACATCAACTGTGTCGTTCGTAAAGAATTTGGACATGATATCGAAGCAGCCTGCGGACAATTACGTTCAAGCCAAATGAAACGTGACCGCGCTGAAAAAACAAAAGCATAATGAAATAGATGAACCGCACTTCAGAATAGAGGTGTGGTTTTTTTGTGCAAAAATCAAACAAAAGTCGATTTTTTTATAGGAATTTGATTGAAATCTACAAAAGAACTCTATTTTATAAAAGAAAATTTGCTATAATATCAATAAAGGAAGCGGTAACAGTTACAAAATAAACCAATAAGGAAAGGAGTCACTCGAATGTTAGAAGTTCATATTCAAAATTTTTCATATGGGAAAAAAGAGATTCTAAATCAGATTGACTTGCATCTTCCACCATCTCAGATTATTGGACTCGTAGCACCAAATGGTGTAGGAAAATCTACGCTTATCCAAATACTATCTGGACATTTAAGAAATAACGGTATTTCGGTATCTTATCAAGGGAAGAATTATACAAGCGAACCATTATTTATGAGACAGCATATTGTGAAGATGCCGGATCAATCTGAATTATACGATGAATTAAATGGAATTGAACATTTGAATTTCTATGCCTCGATGTGGAAGGTAGCTTCTGGAACTGTTCAAACTGTGATAGAGCAGTTAAAAATGGAAGGCTATATTCATCAAAAAGTGGGCGGATATTCACTCGGGATGCGGCAGCGCCTTTGTTTTGCATTGGTGCTAGTTACAAAAGCAGATTACATGCTTGTGGATGAAGTGATGAACGGATTAGATCCTGATAATGTGGAATTGATTTCTAAAGTGTTGAGACAGTTACGAAATGAAGGAAAAACGATCGTAATGGCCTCTCATTTACTGAACAATCTTGATTCGATTGCCGACCAGATTTATTTTATGAAGGAGAAACGAATCGCCTTGGGATATTCACCACAAATGGAAGGCATCGATACACTACAATTGACCTTTATTTCAAAAGAGTATTTCGAAAAGTTTGTAGAGCAATTTCCAAGAGAAGTAGAAATGATGAATCGCGAAGGAAGACAGATTAGCATTCACCTTACAGAGGGTGAGCTTCCAAAAGAAAAATGGAAGTGGATACTAGAAAACATCCATCAATGTAGTGAAATTAAGATTGGAGCAAAAGGGTGTTACGCCCTTTATAAAGAACTGTACGGATAGTACAATCGAAAGTTGAAAAAGAGAGGAGAAGCTAGAATGAGAACACAATTACTGTTGATTGTTCGAAATCGATTAATGAAAATTCAGTTTATCGGTTATGTATTGCTGATGGTTGTTTTTCTTGTGATGAATTTTCAACAAAAATCTTCTCTCAATGAACTTTTGAATAGCAGTTTAAATCAAGGAGATAAAATTCATTTGATTCTAATCAATGAATATGAAGAGGAAGCAAAGAAAAAAAGTTTAACAGAAACAGAGGAAAAATGGTTAGAGGATGCAGTTGCTTATCATCGTTCAGTAACAGCGTTTCGAATTCAAGATTATAAAACTTATATAAAAGAACAGATTCATTTTTGGGAATTGCGATTTGAATTAAGAGATAAAGAACAATCACCCCTTCCGATT
>CALIJD010000209.1 GCA_938017885.1 uncultured Granulicatella sp. | reverse complement strand
CGTCATAATATCAATCACCATTTTTTTAGCCACATTATCTTGATATTTCACTCGAGCCGTTACTCCTGAGAGATTTGGGAAGAAGTTTTGTACTTCTGTTTTAAAATTCTCAAAAGCCGTTGATTCCTCAGTAGCTGCCTCGTTCACCAGCGGTAACACGGTCACTTTCTGGTTTACATTCGTCCAGTTTGTAATTTCGGTTCCTTCAACAGAAGTCGCTTCTAAGACATAAACGCCTCCACCAATGTCATCCTTTGAAGTTTGTCTAAAGACCCCAAAGACAATTGGCACAGCTTTAAGCGCATCATTTTGACGCAGTCTTGTTAAGATTTGATTCACGATCGTTTTAGCTTGTTCAATCATGACTTCTTTTGAAATTTCAGTTTCTGCATCACGATCGCCATTAGTATAGTAATCCACACTATTCATCGCAACCCCAATACTAATTCCACCTAATTCAAAATTGTTTTCTGTTTGAATCATGTAGTCTTGTTCCAAAATCTGCGCTAAATAGAGCGGAGCGCGTCCTGTTGGTGAAGTGTCCCCATTATCAGCAGGGTTGAGCCCCTCTGGGTTTTTATCACTTTTACGAGCAATCCATTTTGCTGTTGTTTCCGCATCGATGATTTGTCCCTCGCGATAAAAATATTGATTTGTAGGGAATACATTTCTAGAAAGATCGATCAAACCTGTCTCGAAATTTTTTAAATTAAATCCCGTATTCAAACTTAAAGTAGCTCCACGGTTTTGACTCACTTGATATTTCCCATTAGTAATCAATGCTCTGTAAAAATTATTAGACATTTGATTCGTCGTAGACTGAACTACTTTTGTATTGGTATCATTTTTCGTATTTGTATTTTGGCGATTGGCTTGAGTAATATCTGCGCACGCGGCTAAGGTGAACACACTCATTAACCCTAATAACCCCAAGCGTAATTTATGTTTCATATGACTTCCTTTCTATGCAAGAGAATCCAGAAATTGTTGTTCACTCCACACTTCAATCCCTAACGCGTTAGCTTTATCCAACTTGCTTCCGGCTGAATGTCCAGCAATCACAACGTCTGTCTTCTTAGAAACAGAGCCTGTTACTTTCGCTCCAAGCGATTCCAATTTTTCTTTTGCATCTTGTCTTGTTAATTGTTCTAATGTCCCTGTTAAAACGACAGTCTTTCCACTTAGAATATGTCCTGAAGCTTCACTGTCTGCTTTTGTCTTTCCAAGATAGCTCATATTCACTCCACGATCTTGTAATTCTTGGATAAGTTCTTGAACGGATGGTTGTTCAAAATAAGTTTTTACACTATAAGCAATAATATCACCTAAACCATCAATTTCCAACAATTGTTCAATGCTCGCCTCTTGTAAAGCCTTCATATTTCCAAAATGCTGCGCTAATTCTTTAGCTGCCTTGGTTCCGACATGACGGATTCCCAGCCCTGTAAGGAGACGTTCCAAGGAATTGGCTTTACTCTGTTCGATAGCTTCAAGAATATTTTCCGCACTCTTTTGTTGAATTTTGTCTAACGCTAATAGCTGGTCCAAAGTTAATTTGTATAAATCGGCCACATCAAGAACTAGACCTTCTTCAAAAAGTTGCTTAATGATACTTGGCCCAATTCCACTCATATTCATCGCATTTCGTGAAACAAAGTGGCTCATCCTTGCTGTCAATTGAGCAGGGCATTTTGGATTCAAGCAGCGAATCGCTACCTCTTCTTCCAAATGCTCTAATTTTTCATGACAGGCCGGACAAGTTGTCGGAAACTCGTAAGGCTGGCTCGTTGTAGGACGTTTCTCTAAAATTACGCGTGTGACTTCTGGAATAATATCTCCTGCCTTATGAATCACAACGGTGTCTTCTAGACGAATGTCACGCTCCTTAATCAAGTCAATATTATGCAAGCTCGCACGGCGTACCGTCGTTCCTGCCAGTTGAACGGGATCCATCACCGCAGTTGGCGTTACAACCCCCGTACGTCCAACCGTCCACTCGATACCTCGGACAATCGTTTGTGCTTCTTCTGCTGGAAATTTATAAGCAATCGCCCAACGCGGAGCTTTCACGGTAAAGCCGATTTCTTCTTGAGCGGCAAAGTCGTTCACCTTAATCACCATGCCGTCGATTTCATATGGTAAATCTTGGCGTTTGGCTGCAATCGTCTCGATGTACTTCCATACTTCATCAATCGTTTGGCATTTTAAGCGTTCTGGATTTGTTACAAAGCCAATCTCTGCCATTTTCTTTAGTAGCTCT
>CALIJD010000208.1 GCA_938017885.1 uncultured Granulicatella sp. | reverse complement strand
GCTATGAGTAAAGTAACTGAGGCGATAACAGAGCTTACTAGAGATGTGATAGAAAAAGAAGGCTTTGAGTTATTCGACTTAGAATTTGTTAAAGAAGGAAAAAATTGGTTTCTACGTTTTTACTTGGATAAACCAGGTGGAATCGATTTAGACGATTGTGCATTTATGAGTGAAAAATTTAGTGAGATTCTTGACGCTCAAAATCCAGATCCAATTCCACAAGCATACTTCCTAGAAGTTTCTTCACCTGGTGCAGAACGCCCATTAAGAAATAAGGAAGAATTAAGAGCTGCCATTGGTTCATACGTACATTTATCGTTTTATCAAAATATTGAAGGTGAGAAATTCCTTGAAGGAACACTTCTTTCCGTCGACGAAGAAACCGTTACATTGAACGTACAAATCAAAACTAGAACAAAAAAATTTACCATTGAACGAAAAAACATTGCGAAAGCTCGTCTAGCAATCAAATTCTAAGGAGTAAAGGAGTAAACACATGAGTAAAGAAATGCTTAGAGCATTAACAGTTCTCGAAGAAGAAAAAGGAATCTCTAAAGATGTTGTGATTACAGCTTTAGAAGCAGCATTAGTATCTGCATACAAGAAAAACTATGGACAAGCACAAAATGTAGAAGTAGAGTTTGACCAAAAGAAAGGGAATATGCACGTTTATGCTGTAAAAGAAGTAGTTGAATATGTATTCGATTCAACACTAGAAGTTAGTCTTGAGGAAGCGCACGAAAAGCATAAAGCCTATGAAGTTGGAGATAAAATTCGTTTTGAAGTAACTCCAAAAGACTTCGGACGTATTGCTGCTCAAACAGCGAAACAAGTCATTATGCAACGTCTTCGTGATGCTGAACGAACAAATATCTATAATGAATTCATTCAATACGAAAATGAAATCATGACAGGTGTTGTAGATCGTCAAGATTTCCGTTATGTCTATGTAAACCTTGGTCGTATCGTTGCCGGAATGGCCAAACAAGACCAAATCCCAACAGAAGAGTACTTACCAGATCAACGAATCAAAGTTTTAGTTTCTAAAGTAGATAACACTACTAAGGGACCACAAATTTTTGTAAGTCGTACGCATCCAGATTTGTTAAAACGTTTATTTGAACAAGAAGTTCCTGAAATTTATGATGGTGTAGTAGAAATTGTATCTATTGCACGTGAAGCAGGAGATCGTGCTAAAGTTGCAGTTCGTACTAACGATGCTAACTTAGATCCAGTCGGCACATGTGTAGGCCCACGTGGGCAACGTGTTCATAACATTGTGGAAGAATTAAATGGTGAAAATATGGATATTGTTGAATGGAATGAAGATCCAGCAATCTATATTAAAAATGCTTTAAATCCAGCTCAAGTGTTGAAAGTTGAATTTAACTCGGATAATAACGGTTGTATCGTTGTTGTTCCTGACCACCAACTTTCTTTAGCAATTGGAAAACGCGGGCAAAACGCACGCCTGGCTGCAAAATTGACAGGTTACCGTATCGATATTAAATCAGAAACTGCTTATGAAGAGTATTTAGAAAACTTAGCAAATCCAGTCGTTGAAGAAACAGAAGAAGCTTCTTCTGAAGAAGAATAAAATACAGGAGGTGCACGATGAAAAAGAAAAAGATTCCGATGCGCCGTTGTATCGCTTCAGGTGAAATGATGCCGAAGAAAGAGTTGGTACGTATTGTTCGTAACGCTGAAGGTGTTGCACAAATCG
>CALIJD010000207.1 GCA_938017885.1 uncultured Granulicatella sp. | reverse complement strand
TTATGGAAATCAATTAGTTTCTATATACGGTCCTCATCCTATAAAAAAAGGCTTATTAAAACCAATAAAAATGTTTTAGAAAGGAGAGTAGAATGCAAATAATTGAGTTATCACACCCTTATGCTAAAGAGTGTATTATTCAGGAACCAATTGTCCTCGCTTTAGGATTTTTTGATGGAATTCATTTAGGACATAAAGAAGTGATTACAACAGCCAAAAAAGTCGCAGAGGAACGCGGTTATAAAGTAGCAGTGATGTCTTTTAACCAGCATCCATCTGTTATTTTCCAAAATGTAGATCCTGAGAGCATTCAATATGTATCTCCTCTAGAACGCAAGAAAGAACTATTAAAAGAACTTGGTGTAGATATTTTCTATTTAGTTGATTTTACAAAAGAATTTGGAGCTCTTTCACCACAAGAATTTGTAGATCAATATATTGTCGGTTTAAACGCAAAAGTTGTCGTGGCTGGATTTGACTATACTTACGGGAAACGAGATATTGCGAATATGGAATTGTTACCAAAGTACGCTTCTAATCGTTTTGAGATTATTTCGATTGCTGAACAAAAGAGTAAAAATGGAAAGATTAGTTCTACCGCTGTTCGTGATTTACTGCTCAAAGGTGAGATTGAAAAAGCTAACGAATTGTTAGGTTACGAGTACATTATGAATGGAGTTGTTGTTCACGGTTTTGGACGTGGTAGTAAAATGTTAGGATTCCCAACTGCAAATATTGAAGTGTCCAATGATACATTCCTTTTAAAAAATGGAGTGTATATTGTTGAGATGTTTGTAGAAGGGAAATGGATTCCTGGTATGGCTTCTATTGGAATCAATCCTACATTTGATGATGTTCATAAGGTAACGATTGAAGTGAATTTACTCGATTTTGATAAAGATATTTACCACCTTCCAGTTCGGGTGAAATGGTTAAAATATTTAAGACCAGAATTGAAATTTGACGGAATAGATGCGTTAATCGCTCAATTAAAGAAAGATGAACAAGATACAAGAAATTATTTCAAGACAAAGAGAGGTTGATTCTCGATGTGGTATTTAAAAAACTATGATGAACTAACGAAGGAAGAGATTGTTGCGATTTACAAAGCCAGAATCGAAATCTTTATTGTCGGACAAGATTTGAATTATCAAGAAATTGACGATACGGATAAAAAATCATGGCATTTATTTGAAATGAATGATGTTCATGAAGTGATTTCTTATTTACGCATTATTCCTGAAAAAGATAAAGTTCGTCTTGGTAGAGTGTTAATAGACAAGCGATACCAAGGGCAAGGAAAAGGTCGTGCGTTGTTAGAGCGCGCAAAAGAAGTTTGTAAAGAGTGGTTTATCGATACTATAATTGAGGTTCATGCACAAGCACACTTAGTAAAATTATATGAATCACTCGGATTTGAAGTTGTTTCAGAACCATACGATATTGTTGGTGTTTCACACGTTACAATGGAGTTGTATTAGGAGGAAATCATGATTACACGTTATACACGTCCAGAAATGGCAAAAATTTGGTCTGATGAAAATCGTTATAATTGTTGGCTAGAAGTTGAAATCTTAGCAGATGAAGCTTGGGCGGAATTAGGAGAAATCCCTAAAGAAGACGTAGAGAAGATTCGTAAAAATGCGAAATTCACAGTTGAACGAATTTTAGAAATCGAAGAAGAAACAAGACATGATGTCGTTGCTTTCACAAGATGTGTCTCAGAAAGTCTTGGAGAAGAAAAGAAATGGGTTCACTATGGCCTAACAAGTACCGACGTAGTGGATACAGCTTATGGGTATCAATTAAAACAAGCCAACGATATTTTACGAAAGGACTTAGCGGACTTCCTAGACATCATTAAAGAAAAAGCACTAACTTATAAAGATACAGTTTGCATGGGAAGAACGCATGGAGTTCACGCTGAACCAACAACTTTCGGCTTGAAATTAGCCTTATGGTATTCAGAAATGAAACGCAATATCGAACGTTTCGAACGTGCTGCAAAAGGCGTTGAAGCGGGTAAGATTAGTGGCGCCGTCGGAACTTTTGCCAATATTTCTCCAGAAGTGGAAGCCTATGTGTGTAGAAAGCTAGGAATTCGTCCTCAAGAAATCTCGACTCAGATCTTGCCTCGTGACTTGCATGCGGATTACATTTCTACTATTGCATTAATTGCGACAAGTATTGAAAAATTCGCGACAGAAATCCGTGGACTACAAAAATCTGAAACACGTGAAGTAGAAGAGTTCTTTGCAAAAGGGCAAAAAGGATCTTCAGCAATGCCACATAAACGTAATCCAATCGGATCTGAAAATATGGCGGGACTTGCTCGTGTCATTAGAGGACATATGGTTACAGCGTATGAGAACGTGAACTTATGGCACGAACGTGATATCTCACATTCTTCAGCTGAACGTATTATTATTCCAGATAGCACAATTCTACTCAACTATATGCTTCGACGTTTCGGTAATATTATTAAAAACTTGACGGTGTTCCCAGAAAACATGTTACGCAATATGGATGCGACTTTCGGACTTATTTACAGTCAACGTGTGTTATTGAAACTGATCGACAAAGGAATGAGCCGCGAAAAAGCGTATGATTTAGTACAGCCTTGCACTGCTAAAGCATGGGATGAAAAGTTAGCTTTTCGTTCTGTTTTAGAAACCCAACCAGAAATTATGTCGACACTTTCAAAAGAAGAGATAGATGATGCATTCGATTATCATTACCATATTAAAAATGTAGATTTAATTTTTAAACGAGTTGGTATTTTATAAAATTCAAATTATACTGAATATAGTGCATTTTCAATGAAAATGTGGTATAAATAGAAGGTAAAATTTAACAAAAGGAGTCATAAAATGATTAACGTAAGTGATTTAAAAGCTGGAATGACATTCATTCTTGATGGAAAATTAATTAAAGTGTTGGAAATCAGCCACCACAAACCAGGTAAAGGGAACACAGTAATGCGTATGAAAATTCGTGACGTTCGTAACGGTTCAACAGTTGATACAACAATGCGTCCTGATGAGAAAGTCGAACGTGCACACATCGATACAAAAGATGTTCAATACTTATACAGCCAAGATGGCGTTGGAGTATTCATGGACTTAGAAACATACGAACAATACGAAATTCCTGAAGAAACAATCGAACAAGAATTGAAATACATTCTTGAAAACATGGAAGTAAAAATCCAATTCTACGGTTCAGAAGTAATCGGGGTTTCATTACCATCAACAGTTGTATTGCAAGTTACTGAAACTCAACCATCAATTAAAGGCGCTACAGTTACAGGTTCTG
>CALIJD010000206.1 GCA_938017885.1 uncultured Granulicatella sp. | reverse complement strand
CCTCCATAAATAGCGTTATAATAACATTTCTTATTAGAATTGTAAGTTAAAATGTTTTTGTGTTAAACTGTTTCTAGACTGTTTTTAAAAGGAGAAGTCAAACAAATGTCATTTACATTTATAATTGGTGCCATAGTGGCATACTTACTTGGTTCGATTCCATCTGGATTATGGGTTGGGCAGTATTTCTTTAAAAAAGATATCCGCCAATATGGGAGTGGAAATTTAGGGTCAACAAATGCATTTCGTGTTTTAGGGAAAAAAGCGGGTTCTTTAGTATTATTCTTTGATATCTTTAAAGGATTCTTAGCAATGATTCTTGCTTTAACTATATTTAAGCAACCTGATATTTCTCCATTATGGATTGCCTCATTTGCAGTTATTGGTCATACTTTCCCCATTTTTGCTTCATTTAAAGGAGGAAAAGCGGTTGCTACTTTTGCTGGAATGATTTTGGCTTACCAACCATTGTTACTTTTATATGGACTTATCATTTTCTTAGTATTACTTGCAATTACACGAATGGTTAGCCTTACTGCTATGGTTACTATCACTTTAGGAGTATTCCTTTCGTTACTATTCAATGATTGGACACTAACACTTTTTGCACTTGCAATTGATATTTTTATTATTTATCGACACCGTTCCAATATCCAAAGAATTTTAAATGGAACGGAAAATAAAGTTCCAATGCCTTGGGAACAAAAAAATAAAGACACTAAGTAATCACTTAGTGTCTTTTCGTTTACTCGAAAATAAAGCTTGCTGTAGATTGATAAGGTGTCTTGTTTGTGATTCGCAAGACATTCTTTTTTTCTTCTAAATTTTGCGTGAAATCATTCGCCAAGTCTGGATACCCATCCCAAGGTTCAAAGCAAATAAAAGTAGAATCATCAGGCATAGTCCATACTCCTAACGCCCCAATTCCGTTTAAGAGTACGGTTACGCTTCTATTCCCTTTTGGAGAATACAATTTACCTTTAAAATTTGAGGAATTTGATTTAAATAACAAAACATCATTCGTAAATAAATCATGGTGTAATCGAAATTCCCTTTCAGGATACGAAATTCCTTCAAGCGAAGCAAGATATGGAATCTCTAATTCTAGTTTATGAATCGAACTTTCCGAATCTAATTGAATTCGATAATCTTCGAAAGACAAACCATCTTCGATTGGTACACGGAATGCTGGATGACCACCAATCGCAAAGTACATTTCGGGACTTTGAGTAGTAACAAAATAACTCATATCTAATTGACGACCATTTAAGGTGTATTTTAGACGCAATTGAAAATCAAAAGGATAATTTTCCTTGATCATCTCATTCGTGAGTAAGAAAGTGGCAAAATCATTCCCTTTGTCCTCTAACTCAAACGCATAGTCACGAGCAAAACCATGTTTTCTAGCTTCGTAATCATTCCCTTTGTAGGAAAAAGAATTATTTCTAATAGCACCAATATTCGGGAACAAAATTGGAGATTGTTTATTCCAATGAATCCCATCTGGTTGATACATATATTCCGTATGAGTCTCTTTATCAAATACAGAAGTTAGTTCTGCCCCAAAAAGTTTTACTCTGACTTTTAAAAATTTATTTTCTAAAGAAATGTTTTCCATGTAATCGCCTCTAATTTATGAATGTTTTAATTCAGTTAATAAGGAATTTTTGATATTTTGATTTTTTATTTTTATATAGGTTCCTTTAGTTCCAAGACTGCGACTTTCAATAATCCCTGCTGATTCAAGTTTACGAATAGCATTTACAATTACTGTACGAGTAATATTATACTCTTTCGCGATTTTTAAAGCAGTGAATCTTAAATCCATGCCATCAAACAATTGAACAATCACCTTAATGGCTTCTAATTCACTATAAGATAATGAACTAAGAGCTAAATGAACATTTTGTTGTTCCCTCTTCTCTTGTTCAATTTTTCTTGTATACCAATGCAACATTTCTGTTCCAATTACTGTTCCTGCATGTTCGGCCAAAATAAGATCATCAGTTGAAAAAGGTTCTTCATCCTTCCCCATCACTACAAATCCTAATTGAATCCCTGAAGCAAAAATTGGAATGATCGTGGTCATTGCATTCTTAAAATTATCATGTAATTCAACTGGGAAAATCGTTAGTTCATCTGTTACTGGTATATTTTCTTTCGTGAATTTTAAAGTTGTTAATCCTTCCATATAGAAATCTGGAAATTGTCTACTATTTTTATACTCCTTCATACGATCGTTATTTACTTGAAATTCATCATGAATACCTAACAATCTTCCATCGCTTGAGGCGATATATAAATCAACTTTCAAAAGAGTTCCCAAAATTTCTGTTAGTTTATTAAATGGTAAATCTGCTGTTTCAGAATCTCTCCAAATGTTATCGTACTGGACAATTTCATTAATCTTCCTTAAATCAGCTAAAACTTTACGCATGAGTTTATTCTCCTTTTTTATAAAATGTATTTAGTTAAATCTTGATCCTCTCGAATCGCATTTAATTTACTTTCTACATATTGTTCGGTTATTTGGATGCTTCCCATTTGCATCGTTGGTGCTTCGAACAATAATTCTTCTAATACTGTTTCTAAAATAGTGTGAAGTCGACGAGCACCGATATTTTCCATCGTACTATTCACTTCGAAAGCAATCTCAGCCAATTTTGAAACAGCTTCTTTTGTGAAAATGACTTCCACATTTTCAGTAGCAAGTAGTGCCTTATACTGCTTTAATAATG
>CALIJD010000205.1 GCA_938017885.1 uncultured Granulicatella sp. | reverse complement strand
GGCTCACTAATCCTCTTTCAACAATAAAAACCGCTTGTTTCTAAAGCAATTCGCACCGGGCTTCATACACCTAAAAGCCTCCCCCGAAGGGGCATCACAGCACTAATACCTATTCCGCACTAACACCTATTCCAGCACTCATTCCACACAAAAAGCCTGAGGAAAATTCCCCAGGCTTTCGTTGTAATTGTGTTGTGAATGAACTTTACAAGTGATTATTGATTCCACGCAGCATCAAATTGCGCTTTAGAATCTTGAATTAATTGATCCACATTGCCGTTTTGAGTTGCAAAGATTTTTTCTAAAATCGTACGAACTTCTGCATATGCAGGATCTGAGTTTTCAACTACAGGAATTGAGAATAAGTTCTTAGTAGCATCTGCTAAGATTGCAGGAACTTTAGAACCTGATTTCTTGTATTCATCTTTTTCTAACACTGAAGCAACTGTTGGCATGTAACCTGTTTTTTGTGCCCAGTATAATTGAGATTCAGCTGAAGATAAGAATTTCAAGTATAAGAATGCTGCTGTACGTTGTTCTTCAGTAGTAGAACCTTCGAACATGTAAATGTCAGTACCTTGTTGCAAGTTGAATTTATCAGGACGTGGAGCTACGCCGTATTCGTATCCAGCTTCTTTAGCACCTTTAGCTACAAATGATTCACCAGCAGTTGAACCAACATACATCGCTACTTTTTTGTTTTGGAATGGTCCTGATAAGTATTTATCTGAACCAGCTGTACGGAAGTATCCGTCACGAATTCCGTCTGCATAGTATTTAATAACTTCTTTTGAAGCGTCACTTGTGAAGTCTAAGTCTTTAGTGAAGTCAACGCCTTTGTTCTTCATACCAATTGCATAGTAGTTATTTAATGAGTCGAAACCAGCACCAACAACTTCGTGGTTAGATTTTTCGTAAATTGTTTTAGCGGCTTCTTTTAATTCATCTAAAGTAGTTGGAACTTTAACACCGTATTCTTTTAATAAATCTGCATTGTAGAATAATACTTCTGTAGATTTATTGAATGGGATACCGTATTGTACTCCGTTGATTTTAGCACCATCCATTAAGTCTGAACGAATTTCTTCACCTTTCTTGAATCCGATTGTTTCGTTTTCAATATATGGTTTGAAATCTACTAACGAATCTTGGCTCGCAGCATTGAATAACCAGTTAGGATATGCTTGAGTGATTGTTGGTAAATCTTTTGGTGAAGTTAAAGTTGAGTTGATTTTAGCTTGTAAATCTTTATAAGTAGATTGGTTTTGTAACTCTACTTTAATATTTGGATTAGCTTTCATGAAGTCTTCTGTTAATTTTTGAAGAGCTTTTTCAAGCTGTCCGTTCATGGCATGCCAGAAAGTGATTGTTGTTTCTGATTTAACCTCTGTTACGATATCTTTTTTAGTTTCAGCTTGTTGTGAGCCATTTGATGAGTTAGCTCCACATGCTGTTAACGCTACAACTGATGCTGTTGCTAGTGTCGCTTTTACTAAAGATTTGAATTTCATTTTTCTTCTCCTTTTGTTATATAGTTTTTACAACACAATTTTTTCGCCGCGATACGGCAATATTCTTTTGCCATACGGATTTTCCAGAAGTTCTGGTTTTAACGTATGGATTGGAATCAAACACTTAGGCTCAATCATCGCAATAATTCGGTCTAAATCTTCCGGTTTTGCGTGACCTGAGCAGGCAAGGCGAACAAATTCAATGTTTTTTTCCGCCAATAAGTCCAGAAACGGTTGATAGTTTGGATCAAAGTCTCCTAGAGGCTGTGCATCACTATGGATGTATAAGCTTCCCTCTTGCAAGCGATCAAAATGATCCACCACTTGCCATAAGTACTCTGAAGTATCCTTTAATAACGTTTCGTATGGAATTTCTAATGCTGGATCGAGTTCTTCTAGTCGAGGCGCCCCTTCACGATAGTAGTAATGGGCTTCTTTTTGGAAGACTTCTTTAAGAAGTGCTGCCATTGTTGCTTCAAGAACAACAGTACGGCTTGTTCCTTCGACGATTTTTTCAAAACGACGAACATTTGCTGGATATCCATTAAAGGTAATTTGTCGATGTGGATTTTCTTTTTCTAGAAAAGCAATCTGACGAATCACATCTTCCTCAGTCTCCGGTTTGAAAGCTTCCACTTCTGCTGGACGGTCACCAAAACTGATAGAGACTCCTTCCATCATTAAGATGTCCGTATGTTTTGCTTTTTTACAAAACTCAATCGTATCTTCGGCATTATGCCCATGAAGTCTTAAATCACCGGTATACGTAATATGGTGACCTGGTGTTTTGATGATTAAAGCAGCAGCCCCGTAGGCATCATGGTCTACACGGACGATTTCTACTTCGATTTCTCCCACTTTAATCACATCACCAGCATCTAAGCCAATCATGTCTCTTGTAAATGACTCGTCTTCAAATGGTGATGGAAGCAAGAATACTCCATTTCGATTGAGCGAGTTCACAATCATTTTCGTTTCCTTCAATGTATATAAAGGAATATTTGGGTCTAAATAATTCAACATTCTCGTATGATCTAGATGCGCATGTGAGATAAAGACAGCCGTATTGGCGTAGTCTTTATCTTCATCTCCTTCATATTTGTAAGGAATTCTTGCATCATAAACATTTTTTAAATGTGGAATAACTCTATGATTAACGAGCGTTTGTACCGATTCATCGGTCAATTCTAATTTTGGGAGGAATTCTGTTCCAAAGTCGAAAAAGATATGACTATCTTTATAAGCAACTTCAATGACAGTTCCACCAATGGTTAAAATTCCGCTATGAAAGGTAATCGTTGTTTTATCCTTTGATACCATTCTTCGCTACCCCTCTAATAATTTCTTTTCGGAATACGAAGTAAATTAACAGAATAGGAATAACCGTTAAAGTAGCAGCGGCCATTTGTAAATGAACGTCACTTCCGGCTTCAGTTGTGAAGGCAGAAAGACCATTGTTCAATAGACGGAATTCTTTCGTATTTGTAACCAATAATGGCCATAGGAATGAATTCCAGCTTTGGATAAATGTTAAAATCCCTACTGTTACCAACGCTGGTTTACACATTGGCACTAAAATGCGACGGATATATTCCAAATCACTGGCACCGTCAATTTTAGCAGCTTTGTAGAATGTACTTGGGATTCCTTTTAAGTATCCGTTTAAGTAGTAAATATAGAAGATACTTGTTAAAAACGGAATGATTAATGCAATATAAGTGTTTAACAACCCTAATTGAGCGATTGTTTGGTAGTTTGTAAAGATGATTGATTCATACGGAACCATTAATAATGAAACTAAAATCATCATTACAATATTTTTTCCTTTGAACTGTAAGCTTGTGACAGCAAAGGCTGCTAGTAACGACGTAGTGACCGTAGCCACTGTTGTAAATAGAGACACGAATAATGTGTTTCCAAAGTAACGTAAGAACGGCGCACGGCTAAATACTTCTAGGTAGTTACTAAATTGGAACGAACTAGGAATAAATGAAGGCGGAATGCTTGTTGCTTCTGCGTACGTCATTAACCCTGTCATAATCATATAAATAAATGGGAATACTGTAATTAACGCTAAGAAAATTAATAGCGCAACCGAAAATCCATTAAATACTTTCTTCATCTTATCCCTCCGCCTTTCTTAGGAATTTGTTTTGGAGGAATGTTGCAAAAAGAATGATTGCAAACAAGATTACAGTTGCTGCCATGGCAACCCCTGGTCTTCCTGCCACATGGAATTTATCGTAAATATAGTACACAGCAGTTGTTGCTGAGTTGGCTGTACCAGCACTTCCCCCAAACAACGCATAAACTTGAGTATACACTTTGAATGCCCCAATTAAGTTTACTGTTGATAAGAAGGCAATTGTAGGTACTAATTGAGGGAAAGTAATACGCCAGAAGATTTCACGATCTGTTGCACCAAACATTTTTGCAATTTTGAAATGCTCTGAATCGATGTTTCTTAACCCTGCTAACAAAATAATGATATTGAACGCTAAACTTGTCCATACCCCAAAAATAATTAATGTTGGCATGCTCATATTTACATTATCCAGCCAGTTAACGGCTGGAATGCCAATCAAGCCTAAGAAGAAATTGATAATTCCGTAGTCACCATTGAAGAAGTAACGGAATACAATCCCGATAGCGATTGTACTTGTAACATATGGCATGAAGAAGATAGTTTCAAAGAAACTCTTATGTTTAATCTTCTCAAAAATAATCCACGCAACGACCACTGAAATCAGTAGTGCAACGGGTACAACCGCGAATGCATATAATGCAGTGTTCATAAGTGCTTTATGGAAAATTGGGTCTGAGATTACTTTTTGGTAATTGTCCAAGCCTGTATATTGTAATTTTAATAGTGACCCCTTTTGGAAACTCATCCAGAACGAACGAAGTAATGGATAAATATTAAATAAGAGAATCACTCCTAAAGATGGGAGAAGGAAGAACCAAGCTTTAGGTTGGTTTTCTGGATTATATTTTCTCATTAGTAAACACGCGCTCCATCTTTATCAAATAAGAAGATTTTGTGTTTTAGAATGTTAAATGCAAGTGTGTCTCCTTCTTCAATCTTATGTTCCACACTTACGATTGATTTCAAGTATTGTTCGCCTAATGGGAAGTGAAGAATACGTTCACGTCCGATTAACTCAACTCCACTGATAGTTGTAGAGAATAAACCTTCTCCTTCAGCAGCTGGAACGACGTCTTCTGGACGCATTCCTAAATAGTAATGTCCATCTGCTAATTCTTGACGTTTGCGGTCTTGAGATAATTCAGAAGTTGGTAAGTTGAATGATGGGTGAGTAATCACACCGTCTTTAATTTCCACTTCTGTAATATTAATGATTGGGTTACCGATGAATTTCGCAACGAATAAGTTACTTGGTTCTAGGTATAAGTTTTGTGGGTCATCATGTTGTTGAATGTACCCTTCGTTTAAAAGAATAATTTTATCTGAGATAGATAAAGCTTCTTCTTG
>CALIJD010000204.1 GCA_938017885.1 uncultured Granulicatella sp. | reverse complement strand
AATAATCTGATTTTTTACTGAACGTCACTTGACCACGATAGTTCACCGCTCCGCCATCTTTAGCAATCGATTTTGAAACGATTGAGCTTGACGTATGAGGCGCATTATGAATCATCTTCGCACCTGTATCTTGGTGTTGGCCTTCTCCGGCAAACGCAATCGATAACATTGTTCCTTTGGCGTATGGTCCTTCAAGGAATACTGAAGGATATTTCATCGTTGTCTTTGCACCAAGGTTTCCATCAATCCACTCAACGGTTCCGTAAGCAGCTGCTTTGGCACGTTTCGTTACCAAGTTATACACATTATCCGACCAGTTTTGAATCGTTGTATAGCGGCAATATCCACCTTCTTCAACGAAGATTTCAACGATCGCTGCATGTAAACTATTTGAAGAATACGTTGGAGCTGTACATCCTTCAACATAGTGCACGCTTGCTCCCTCGTCTACGATAATGAGCGTACGTTCGAATTGCCCCATGTTTTGGTCGTTGATACGGAAGTACGTTTGAAGTGGCACATCACATTTCACACCTTTTGGTACATAGATGAACGTTCCGCCTGACCATACTGCTGAGTTTAAAGCTGCTAATTTGTTATCCGTTGGCGGTACAAGTTTAGCGAAGTATTTTTCGAATAATTCTGGATATTCTTTCAAAGCAGAATCCGTATCTGTAAAAATAATTCCAAGTTTATCGAATTCTTCTTTCATATTATGATAAACCACTTCAGATTCAAATTGAGCAGAAGCTCCAGCTAAATACGCACGTTCTGCTTCAGGAATCCCGATTTTCTCGAAGGTATCTTTAATTTTTTCAGGAACATCATCCCAAGAACGAGCTGGCTTATCGCTGGCACGTTTAAAATAAGTAATTGCATCAAAATCAATATCTGATAGGTCCGCACCCCAAGTTTGCATTGGCATGTTTTGGAACGTCTTTAATGATTTTAATCGGAAATCAAGCATCCATTGTGGTTCGTTCTTCACCTTTGAAATCGTACGAACGACTTCTTCACTTAATCCCATTCCTGTTTCATAAACAGGTGTTACATCCTCATGAAAGCCATATTTGTAATCGGCTAATTCAGGAACTCCACTCATTTTGTCACCACTTTCTTATGCTTTCTCATTTTCTACTGCACGTTCTAATGCTTTCCACGCAAGAGTGGCACATTTAATACGCGCTGGGAATTTTTGAACACCGGCAAGGAGCGCCGCATCCCCTAAAGGTTCTTCGTCCACGGTTTCACCCTGCACTAGACTTGAGAAATCTTCTGCTAGAGCGACCGCTTCGTCAATTGTCTTTCCAATAATCGCATCACTCATCATGCTGGCACTCGCCATACTAATCGTACAGCCGTGTCCGTCAAAGTGAACATCTTCAATCACGCCGATGTCGTTTACAATCAGTTGCAACTGCAACACATCTCCACACGTTGGATTATTAAATTCAATCGTTGGAATGCTCGCATCATCCACCAATCCTTTATGGTGCGGATGAGAAGAATGATCCAAAATCACCTGACGATAAAGCTGATCTAATTTAGATAAGGCCATATTGGAAAAACTCCTTTACTTTTTCTAATGCTTCTAAAAACTGTTTTGCTTCTTGAAGCGTGTTATACATATAAAAACTTGCACGGCACGTTGCTGGTACATCGAGCCATCTCATTAAAGGCTGCGCGCAATGATGTCCTGCGCGAACCGCAAATCCTTCCATATCCAGAGCCGTTGCGATGTCGTGTGGATGGATACCATCAATGGTAAAACTAATGACTCCAGAATGTCTTTCTGGATCACTTGGCCCGTATACCGTCACGCCTTCCATCTCTTGCATTTTCGGTAAGAGAACCGTGATAATTTCTTGTTCATGCTGATGGATATTCTCCATCCCAATTTCTTCCAAATAATCAATGGCAGCCGCTAGTCCGATGGCTCCTGCGATATTTGGAGTGCCGGCTTCGAATTTCCACGGCAATTCATTCCATGTACTCTCCTCATCGTACACGAAATCAATCATTTCGCCGCCGAATTCTACAGGATTCATCTCTTGAAGAAGTGCTTCTTTTCCATATAAGATACCAATCCCTGTAGGAGCCAGCATTTTATGACCGCTAAAGGCATAGAAGTCACAATCTAACGCTTGGACATCCACTCTTTGATGCGGCGCTGCTTGAGCACCATCCACAACGAGGATGCCTCCTACTGCATGAACCATCTCGGCTACACGCTTGGCATCCGTTACCGTTCCAAGAACGTTTGAGGCGTGGTTAATCGACACGATTTTCGCCTTCTCAGTTAAGAACTGTTCTGCTGCTTCGAGGTCTAATTCGCCCTCTTTGGTTAATGAAAAATAACGTAAAACGGCTCCTGTTTGTTTGGCCACTTGTTGCCAAGGAACCACATTCGAATGATGCTCAGCCGGGCTAATCCAAATTTCGTCCCCTTTTCGCAAGCGTCCTGGTGCAAATCCTTGTGCAACCCAGTTTAAACTGGTTGTCGTTCCACGCGTAAAGAGCACTTCTTTTGTACTGGCTGCATGGATAAATTTCGCCACTTTAGCTCGAGCTGCCTCATACAAATCGGTTGCTTCCTGTGCTAATGTATGCACCCCACGATGAATATTCGCATTATGAGTATCATAGAATTTCTCAACAGCTTCTACGACTTGGCTTGGCTTTTGCGTGGTTGCCGCATTGTCTAAATAGACAAGCACTTCATCGTTGACTTCACGCTTTAATATTGGAAAGTCTTCTCGAATTGTTTTACTAATCATAGCTAGCAACCAACTTTTGTTCAATCATATCCACAAGTTCTTTTTGAAGAGAACTTGATGGAATGGAACGAATCACAGCTCCTAAGAATCCACGAATCACAAGGCGTTTTGCCTCAGCTTCTGAGATTCCACGGCTTGTTAGGTAGAATAATTGTTCATCATCCACTTGTCCCACACTTGCTGCGTGTCCAGCGGTTACTTCATTTTCATCAATTAATAGAATTGGGTTCGCGTCTCCACGTCCCCCTTCAGAAAGCATGAGTACACGGCTTTCTTGTTGGGCATCCGCAAATTTCGCCCCTTTAATAATATGTCCAATTCCGTTAAAGGTTAAGGTTGATTTATCTAAAATAACACCGTGTTGCAGGATATGTCCTACTGAATGTGGTGCATAGTTTGTCACACGTGTATCAATTCCTTGTACTTGGCGTCCTGTAGAAATACCGATAACATTCACTTGTGAATGAGAGCCATCTCCTCGTAATTCAGAGTCGAAGTCTGCAATCACATTTCCGTCATTCATAATGCCCAGTGCCCAGTTAATCGTTGCATCTTTTTCAAGATAGCCACGACGGTTCACATACGCATCTGTTGATTGACCTAAAGTATCAACAGCCGCAAACTGAACTTTCGCTCCTTGTTTTGCAATCACTTCTACAACAATGTTTGCTGTATTCTTTTTGTCTCCAACACTCTCAAAACGTTCCACATAAGAGACAGAGCTATTTTCATCCGCTACGATTAAAACGTGTTTCACGAACGCTTCGTCCACTAAGTTATTTTGAACAAAATGAGATTCAATAATTTCTTCCACGGCTACATTTTTAGGAATATAAATAAATACCCCTGAGTTGACCATAGCTGCGTGGTAAGCCGTTAAGCTATCTTCATCGACTGGTACTGCTTTTGTCATATAGTACGGTTTAACAAGCTCTGGATATTGTTCCAAAGCGTCAAATAAATCCATCACTAGAACATCATTCATGGCTGTTTCAGCATTCATTTCTTCCCAATAAGATACCGCACCTAGTTGAACGATTTTTGCACTTCCAGCTGCTGTTGGAATCACTTTGGGAAGCTCCTCAATCATTGAAGTGCCTTCTCCAATTGTTGACTGAAATAAGTTCCAACGGTGGAATTTCACACGTTCAATAAAAGGTAAATCTAGCGTTTTAGCAAGTTCTAAGCCTTTTAGACGTGTTTGTAGAAACCACTCTGGTTCATTCTTTGCAAGAGAGAATGCGGTGATTTCTTCTGGTGTTATGGTTAATTTTGTCTCTGCCACAATCTCACTCCTACTCTTGATGTTCAATCTTGATTCCTAATTCTTCACTGATTCCTTTGTATCCTTCAGCTTCTAGGCGACGAGCAAGAGAAGCATCTCCTGTCATCACAACACGGCCATCCATCATAATATGTACTACATCAGGTTCAATGTAATTTAAAAGACGTTGGTAGTGCGTAATAATTAATGATCCAAAGTGGTCTCCACGCATCGCATTCACTCCACGTGACACAACTTTTAGGGCATCAATATCTAAGCCTGAGTCGATTTCATCTAAAATCGCAAAGGTTGGTTCAATCATTAATAATTGAAGAATCTCATTACGTTTTTTCTCACCGCCTGAGAACCCTTCATTTAAGTAACGTTCTGCCATTTCTTCTGGCATATCTAATAGGGACATTTTTTCATCAAGTTTCTTGATGAATTCACGCACACCCATTTTGTCGCCTTCTTCACGACGAGCGTTGATAGCTGAACGCATGAATTCTGCGTTTGTCACCCCAACGATTTCACTTGGATATTGCATCGCTAAGAATAGACCTGCACGAGCGCGTTCGTCTACTTCCATTTCTAAGACGTTTTCGCCGTCTAATAGGATTTCCCCTTCTGTTACCTCATAACTTGGATGACCCATAATAGCTGCGGAAAGTGTTGATTTTCCAGTTCCGTTTGGTCCCATTACTGCGTGAATTTCTCCAGTGTTAATCGTTAAATTAACGCCCTTTAAAATTTCTTTGTCTTCAATCGATACATGTAGATTTTTAATCTCTAAAGTTGCCACGATTCATTCTCCTTTATAATCATTCTATTCTGTCTTATTTTATCCTAATTGAGAACGATTCGCAAATAGACTCTCTCTTTGAAAATGATACAAATACTTTTCAATTCAATGAAAATGAGTTATGATGGTACTAATTTTTGAAGAAAGGCTGATGCACATGCAAACTTATCCACTTATTGGTATTGCAGGAAATCATCGCCAAGATAACACGGAAGAAGATCGCTACATTTTATCGTATGCACCAAACGGTTTTGTCCGTGGTCTTGAAAAAGCAAAAGCGATTCCTGTCATCATTCCCATCAGTACCCCAGAATTTGCAAAAGAATTTATCTCTAGGGTTGATGGACTCCTATTAGCAGGAGGACAAGACGTTTCGCCACTTCTATATGGTGAAGAACCACATCTTAACTTGGCACGTACTTATCCTGCTCGTGATGCGTTTGAAATTGAGCTCATTAAAGAAGCTTATAGACAACACAAACCAATTTTTGCAGTGTGTCGCGGCTTACAAATTCTGAACGTCGCACTTGGCGGAACACTCTACCAAGATATTGAATCACAATATGATAATATTTCTGTGAAACATACACAAAAAACAATGCCGAGCCAACCAACTCATACGATACAAATCGCAAGTGGTAGCGAACTTTCTCGCGTACTTGGAACAACCACTCCTGTGAACTCTTATCATCACCAAGCGGTTAAACAATTAGCCTCGAATTTTGTTCCAGTTGCTTGGAGTACAGATGGGCTTATTGAAGCATTTGAATCTAAATCGGAGGACCAAAGCGTGGTTGCCGTTCAATGGCATCCTGAACTATTAATTGAAGATAGTAATGTGATGCAAGGGTTATTTGATAATTTTGTGGAACGCGTTAATCGCTCAAAGCAAAATACAAAATAAAAAACTACGAATTCTCACTCGTTGAGAACTCGTAGTTTTCTTTTTTTTATCTTTATTTCACTTCACATTGTTCACATGGAAGGTCTTCATCTAATAAAGCATTGAATGCTGCTTCGTCTACTCCAGTTAGGCGTAGAATCCAGTTTTTCTCTTCTGCTAATTCATTTAAGAATTCTGGATTTTCTTCTAAATCGTCATGGAAAACAACGACTGTTCCGCTAAGTGGTGATAACAGTTCAGTCACTGCTTTAGCTGCTTCTACGCTAATAATGGAATCTTCTGTCGTTACTACTTTATTTTTAAGTAATTCAACAAAGCTCACATCGCCAAGATCATCTTGCCCTTTAGGAGAAAGACCGATTACATACTCTTCTCCTTCTTTTTTAATCCAAAGTCCATTTTCACTATACTTTTTCATCTTATCTCTTCCATTTCTCTTCATACATTTCTTCTTTGAAGCCAAACGTCGCAACCCCATTATCCAATACAAGCGGACGTTTAATTAACATCCCATTACTTGAAAGAAGACTTGCTGCTTCTTCATCACTCATCGAAGGTAATTTATCTTTTAAGCCAAGAGAGCGGTAAAGTTCTCCACTCGTATTCGCCATTTTTTTCCACTCTAAATTCTGATTTTTCTTAATGGATAAAAGTTCTCTGGCTGTTGGCGGGTTCTCACGAATATCCTTTTGCTCAAACTTTACTCCATTTAAATCAAACCATTTTAAAGCTTTCTTACAAGTTGTACATGTTGGGTGAACATAAACAATCATTTTCCATCCTCCTGACGTAAACGTAACATGGTCGCATCTTGGTGTTTTGCTCCGAATGCATCTTCTTCATCATCAAATATAGTGCTCTTGAAGTGGTAACGCATCGACATAATAAGTCCTATCCCCATCATATTTCCAAGCAGACTCGATCCCCCTTGAGAAATAAATGGTAATGGAATCCCTGTAAGTGGTAATAGCCCAATCGTCATTCCAATATTTTCAACAACGTGGAATAGAATCATCATAATAACGCCTGTTGCGATATAAGTATAAAATTCATTCTTCGTATCAAAGCAAACGCGAATCATTTGATAAATCAAAATAAAGTAAATCGCGATTAAAAATGTTCCCCCTAGGAATCCGAAGTTTTCTCCAATTGTCGCAAAAATAAGGTCAGATTCTCGAACGGGAACATAAACATCAGAGACTCCAAATCCTTTACCAAACATCCGACCAGAGCCAATTGCCTTCAAACTTTGGAACAATTGGAAACCATTCCCACCTTGGTCACGATATGGATCTAACCACGAATCGATACGAGCAAATTGATAATTTTTAAATCCGATATTTAATAGCAATTGACGGTTATACACTACTAAATAAATTAAAAGGGCTCCAATTAAAATCACTGTAATGATAATTGGAAGGAGAATCTTCCAACTAATCCCTGACATAATCATAATTCCACCTAAAATCATTAAGAAAACTAAAGTCGTCCCTAAGTCATTTTGTAGGATCACTAAAATCAATGCTGGAGCTGCCCATAACACTAATTTAACGAATAACTGCCAGTCTGTTCTTCTAGTTTTATATTTTGTCTTCATATTATGAGAAGTCGCAACTTTTGCTAAGATTAAAATATAAAAAATCTTCACGACCTCTGAAGGCTGGAAGGAAAAGGTACCGAATCTGAACCAACTCTTCGCCCCCGTATCTGCAAATGTGGCTCTATCATAGAGGAAGAGAACCGCTAATAGCATGAGTAAGCCTAAAATATAACCCCAAGTGGTCAGTTTCCATAGTTGCTCCGAATCAAATTGCATAATGACAATTATTGCAATGACTCCAACTACATACCACAAAACTTGCATAAGTACCATTCTTAATGAACCATTTCCACTAATTAAATAGGTCGTAGAAAATAGTGTAGCAATACTAATAAACGCTAATAATAATACTGGAAGAATGACACCATAATCGATTCGTGAATCTTTATCATTGTACATTAAGTTCTTTTTTTTCATCAGTTACTCCTTCAGTTTCTTTTTTAGGGTGTCTAAATCGATAAATAATGACATTCAGAACTCCACCTAAAATCATTACATTGGCTATAAAATACAGCCAAATCATAAATACAATCAATGTCCCAAATGCACCATTCGCTGTTAAATTTCGCCCTGCATAGTGGATATAGATCGAAAATAGTTGCGAAATTAATACAAATCCAATGGTTGCAAAGAATCCTCCAGGCAAAGCATAAAGGAACGACCATTTCACATTTGGAATTGCAAAATACATAAAACTCAGTAATAAAAATACCGTTATAAAAAGTATCGCCCATTTTATAAAAGAAAAATCTAAAATAATGGTTGATAAATTTAACGAGAAGAACTCTCCTATAAGACGTAAAAATTGCTCTCCAAAGATAAACAATACGGAAACTGCAAAAATCATTAAAATTGCAGCCATCGCAATTACAATCGCAAAAAATCTTTCAAAAATAAAATTCCTTCGAACAGGAGCACCATATAAAACATTCAATGCTCTTTGCAAACTACTAAACATTTGAGAAGCAGGCCAAAATAAAATTAAAAGACCTACTGAAAGGGCTCCTCCATTAAAATTGCCAAGGTAATTCCTTAAAATCGGAATCAACACTTCATTAATATCCGCAGGAAAAATAGTTCTCATCGTTTTAAAAATAACATCAACAGGGATTGGTAAAAGTGGGATGATATTGGCAATTAACATAATAATCGGAATAATGGATAGCAAAATATAATACGTTAATGCAGCAGATTCTACACCAATATTCACGTGCATTAAATTCTCTTGAATAA
>CALIJD010000203.1 GCA_938017885.1 uncultured Granulicatella sp. | reverse complement strand
TTGTAAAATATTGATTTTAATTGTTTTTTTCATGAATTATATAGAAATCAACGGTAATTTTTCCTTATATGCTCAAGATGTATTAAAAACTTATAAAATAATACTTGTTTTAACTTGTTTTATTAAAAAAAATACTCTAATATTAAAGCAAACGGTTGCGTGAATTTATTACGCTAACTTGGACAAATCTTACTATATAAGGAAAGAGGTATAATATATGAGCAATAGAGAATCAGGTGTGTTAATGCATATTTCATCATTACCTGGTCAATACGGAATCGGTACTTTTGGTAAATCTGCATTTGATTTTGTAGATTTTCTAGTTCGTACGAAACAAACTTATTGGCAAATTTTACCATTAGGGACGACTAGCTATGGAGATTCTCCATATCAATCTTTTTCTGCTTTTGCCGGGAATACAAACTTTATCGATTTTGACATTTTAGTAGAAGAAGGTCTACTAAAGAAGGAAGATGTTCTAGGAAATTGGGGTACGGATGAAACAACTGTTGACTACGCATTACTATATGAAAAACGTAGACCTGTTTTAGAAAAAGCAGTAGTTGCCTTTCTATCTAAAGGAAAAACTCCCGCTTACGAAAAATTCGTAGCTGAAAAAGCAGAATGGTTAGAGCCGTTTGCGGAGTATATGGCTATTAAAGAATCTTTTGATATGAAACCATGGACAGCATGGAGCGACGAAGCGATTAAACGCCGTCAAAAAGACGCGTTAGCACAGTACCGTACACGCCTTGCGGATAAGTTAGAATATCATCGTGTTACACAATTCTTATTTGATATGCAATGGCATGCTCTTAAAAAATATGCGAATGACAACTACATTCAAATTATCGGAGATATGCCAATTTATGTAGCAGCTGATAGCGTGGAAATGTGGGCAACACCACATTACTTCAAAACAGATGCACAAGGGAATCCACTTTGTGTAGCTGGATGTCCTGCGGATGATTTTTCTCCGCTAGGTCAATTATGGGGGAATCCGATTTATAATTGGGAAGCGATGAAAGAAGATGGATACACTTGGTGGAGCAAACGACTAAAAGCAAGTTTTGAATTGTTTGATGTTGTTCGTATTGACCACTTCAGAGGCTTCTCAGCTTATTGGGAAATCCCAGCATCAGCTGAAAACGCAACAATCGGGAAATGGGTTAAAGGTCCAGGGTATGATTTATTTAAAGCGGTAAAAGAGCAACTCGGTGAATTGCCAATTATCGCAGAGGACTTAGGATTCATGGATGAAGATGTAATCAATCTTCGTGAAGCTACTGGATTCCCAGGAATGAAAATCTTGGAATTCGGATTTATGGGTGAGAATCCTAAGAGCGGAGATTTACCTCATCATTATCCAGTGAATGCAGTTGCCTATACAGGAACGCATGATAATGATACAGTATTAGGGTGGTATAATTCGGTAACGGAAGAAACAAGAGAATTCTGTAATCGTTACTTAAACCGCCGCGACGAAGAACCAATTAGCTTTGCACTATTACGTGGCTTATATGGTTCTGTCAGTCGTATGACCGTTGCAACTATGCAAGATTTACTACAATTAGATGAAACAGCTCGTATGAACATTCCAAGTACACTAGGTGGGAACTGGGTATGGAGAATGACTAAAGAGCAGTTAACTGAATCGGTAGAAGAATTCTTACTTGGAATTACTGAAATGTATGATCGCGCAAATCCACATCACAACGTGGACGTTGAAGAGGAGTTAGTAGAGGAAGAAAAGTAACCTCGCACAAGTCAAAAAGGAGAGAACAATGAAAGATTTTAAACAATATATAGAAGGAAACTTAGGAAAGTCATTAAAAGACTGTTCAAAAGAAGAAGTTTACTTAGCCTTATTACAATTTACAAAAGAAAAAAGTGCAGCCTTACCACAAAATAATGGTAAGAAAAAAGTGTATTACATTTCTGCAGAGTTCTTAATCGGTAAATTATTATCAAACAACTTAATTAACTTAGGTCTTTACGATGAAGTAAAAGAAGTATTGGCTGAAGCAGGACATTCTTTAGCAGAAATCGAAGAAATCGAATTAGAACCATCTTTAGGAAATGGTGGTCTAGGTCGTCTAGCAGCATGTTTCCTTGATTCCATTGCAACTCTTGGATTAACAGGAGATGGTGTTGGATTAAACTACCACTATGGTTTATTCGAACAAAAATTCAAAGATAACCAACAAAATGCAGTGCCAAACGTTTGGTTAACACCTGAAAGCTGGTTAGTTCCAACAGAAACTTCTTATAAAGTACCGTTTGCTGATTTTACATTAACGTCAAAAATGTTTGATATTGATGTTCTAGGATATGAACAAACAACTAAAAATAAATTACACTTATTCGATGTGGATTCAATTGAC
>CALIJD010000202.1 GCA_938017885.1 uncultured Granulicatella sp. | reverse complement strand
AACGAAGAAGAAGTTTGTTTGACGCAATCTTATTACATAGCCTTTATAATAGTCTTCTTGTAATCTTGTTCATCGAAATACCGAGACGCTTCTTTTAGAAAATTAGTCAGTGACTTCTTATTAGGAGTCACTTTTTTTGTAGATATCTTTTTAATTTTAGGTTCATTTTAGTTTTAAGGAGTACTCTCTTATTAAGGAAGACGCCAAAAGAAAGAAGTGGTTTTCTTTCAATAGAACAGTGTTTTGATACAATAAGGAAAAGAGGGAACCAATCATGACTGTTTTAACTAAAATCAGACCAGAAGAACCATTAAAAACTTTAAAGTGGGTTGACATCCTCATCGTGACGATGATCATGTTCGGGGAGTTTATTATCCGATCCACACAACAATTTCTACAGAGTTTACAGCCAGTAACCCAAGTGGCCCAGCAGTATACGGAAACGACAACGTCCTATAGCGACGGGGCTGCGTATTCGAGTAATTTTACGCTACAGTTGATACTACTAGCGATTGCACTCTTGTACTTAGTCATCCGTCATTACGACTTCAAGCAGTTGAAGATTCGTTTTCACTGGTCCGTACTTATCTGGGTACCGGTATTATTCACGATTGTCGGACTGTTCGGCGACGTCGTAACCACACTGAGCGGCGAATACAATTACTTCGACCCAGCGCTTGTTCCGTTCATGAACCCACAGGAAATCATCAATAAGTTCTTAGCGTTGTCTCCAATGGCCATCGCTTATGGGCTGTTAAATGGATTTTACGAAGAGTTCTTCTTCCTTGGATTAATGACATCGGTGAAGGAAGAGCATCAGTGGAAGGCCTTGGCGTTCTCAACCCTTGTTCGTTTCTCATTCCATACGTATCAAGGAATGTTGTGGGCAATTATTATCGGTGTCGTGTACGGACTGTTCTACTACTTCATGTACAAGAAAGTGGTCAAAAACCTATTACCATTCTTCCTTATGCACGCATTGGCAGATATGTTTGGGTCAAGCTTCATCTACTTATTAATCGCATGGGCATACTAACATTGAGCCAAGCGCATCCTCGAAAGGGTGCGCTTTTTATGTTTCCTCATTCTTCTTGCGGATTTTTGATAGTAACTATAACGTTGCAACGGTGTAAGTCTGGGTCTTACACCTTTGAAGCTTCAAACGCGGAGTATGGAATGGTCCAACTCCGCGTAATTCACATTCAATGCGAATCACGTTACAGTTACTATAAAACCGCAAGAATTCGAGAAAACATCAATGCGGGATTTCCGGTTGACTGACTATGAAAGGCTGCAATTACCATATATGGTAATTGCGTGTTGGAGTGGAGTAAAAACAGTGTAAAATCAAGCTTCTTTCTTATGTGTGAGGAGGGCGGTTATGGTATGATTACGCTAGAACTATCAGTTGAAGTGAGGGGATTTTTAGATGTTTTATGTAAAAAATCAACGAAATGGGAAAGAAATCTACGATGCAACCACAAACTTAGCTATCGAATATTTCTTGTTAAATGAGAAGAAACTCGATGAACCGATTTTGTTATTTTATATTAACGAAAATGCGATTATTATTGGGAAAAACCAAAATACCATCGAAGAAATCAATCAAGATGGTGTAGACAAGCTTGGCGTACAAGTCGTTCGTCGTTTCTCAGGCGGTGGAGCCGTGTATCACGATATGGGAAATATCTGCTTCTGTTTCATTACAGAAGATGACGGCGATAGCTTCCGTGATTTCGGAAAATTCACAGAACCCGTAATTGAAGCACTCCATAAAATGGGAGCAACAGGGGCAGAGTTACAAGGCCGTAATGACCTTCTAATCGATGGTAAGAAATTCTCTGGAAATGCGATGTACTCAAACAATGGCCGTTTAACAGCGCACGGAACATTAATGCTGGATCTAGATGTGAGTATTTTGCCACAAATTTTACGTCCAAAACAAGAGAAAATCGCGTCAAAAGGAATCAAGTCCGTTCGTTCACGCGTAACCAATATCAAACCTTACTTAGCGCCTGAATATCAAGACTTAGACATCTTACAATTCCGCGAAGTGCTTTTGAAAAACATCTTCAATGTGGAAGATACATCAACGATTAAAGAGTATGTTCTAACGGATGAAGACTGGGTGCGTGTAGAAGAATTACGCAGCAAGTACTTCAATAATCCTGATTGGAACTACGGAAAGAATCCAAAATTCGAATTCAAACAATCCAAACGTACACCAGCCGGACAAATCGAGTTCAGCTTGAATGTTGAAAAGAATGCCATCAAAGACATTAAGATTAACGGAGACTTCTTCGGTCTTGGTGAAATCAGCGATGTAGAAAAAGCGCTAGTGGGAGTTGGATACAACCGCGAAGACTTAACAAAAGCCTTCGAAGCCATCGACATCCGCCGTTACTTCGGAAATGTGACAGTGGACATCCTAGTGAACCTATTACTAGGGGTAGAAGAATAAAATAGGAAACTCGGCTATAGAGGCCTAAGAAGTGGAACCTAGCAGTGATGCTGGGTTCTTTTTTATGAAAAG
Organism: uncultured Granulicatella sp.; assembly: GCA_938017885.1. Classification (GTDB taxonomy): domain Bacteria; phylum Bacillota; class Bacilli; order Lactobacillales; family Aerococcaceae; genus Granulicatella. The sequence goes on along the minus strand of CALIJD010000202.1, from coordinate 164 downwards.
AATAGTCAATTAAAATCCTACAGTATATAATGAAGTAATAATGATTTTTATTTAATTTTTTCGGGAGGAAATGAAATTTGAACGAGCTAGACATCAGATGGACGAAGTTTACTTTTTATAAATTTGTTACGGATTCAAATGGAAAAACCTATGTGATGGATACC
>CALIJD010000201.1 GCA_938017885.1 uncultured Granulicatella sp. | reverse complement strand
GAGCGAAAACGCCGTTCAACTAACCCACTATTAAATGATTCAAAAGAATAAACTCTGCAACACTGTTGCAGAGTTTATTCTTTATTTTTAATGATTTTAACAACGGCGATGAAAGAGTTTGAAATCCTATTGAGAGTGTCGGTTGGACTTAATAGAATGAACGTATCAATCAAAAGGAGAGTCCGTTATGGCTAAAAATAAAACAGAATTAGCAAAAACTATTTTGGAAAAAGTGGGTGGTGAAGAGAATATTAATTCACTGGTTCACTGTGCAACTAGATTACGTTTTAACTTAAAAGATGAAGTAAAAGCAGATACAGAAGGCCTAAAATCCACACAAGGGGTCATTGATATCATTCAAAGCGGAGGACAATATCAAATTGTTATTGGTCCTGATGTGGCAGATGTGTTTCATAAGATTAATGAAATGGCTCAATTTGTTAGTAGCGAAGGCCCTGTTGAGGAGGAAAAAGGGAAAGTTGCAAAAGCCTTAGATACAATTGCAGGGATGTTTGTCCCAATTGTTCCAGTGATGGCTGGTGCAGGGATGATTAAGGTGGTTCTATCGCTTTGCACGATTTTCGGACTCCTTCAAAAATCAGACACGACCTATCAATTTTTAAACTTATTTGGAGATACCATTTTTTATTTCCTACCTGTCATTTTGGCCGCATCAGCTGCTAAAAAATTCAACACGAATCAATATTTAGCGATGACAGTTGGTGCAGCGCTCATTAGTCCAACATTTTTAAACATGATTACTGCTGCAAAAGAATCTGGAAATGCAATTACACTATTTGGAATTCCAGTAACTCCTGCTACGTATAGTTCGTCAGTCGTTCCAATTATTTTGGCGGTATGGTTCTTATCGATTGTGGAACCAGTTGTGACTCGATTAACGCCTGCGGTTTTGAGAATTTTCTTGGCGCCAATGATTACATTATTAATCGTCTTACCAGCAAGTTTTATTGTGATTGGACCTCTTGGAACGTGGTTAGCAGGTTTACTTAATGGAGGAGTAGCCTATTTAAACGGTGTCGTTCCGTGGTTTGTACCGCTATTAGTCGGCGCAACAACGCCACTATTAGTAATGACAGGAATGCACTATGGAATTATTCCAATTGGAATCAACTTACTGACAACCAAAGGGATAGATACAGTTGCAGGACCTGGTATGATGGTTTCCAATCTTGCTCAAGGTGGAGCTGCATTAGCACTTGCATTTAAAACGAAGAATAAAGAGCTCAAGGGATTAACCGTTTCTACTGGGATTTCAGCAGTTTTAGGGATTACAGAACCTGTTCTTTATGGTGTGAACTTAAAATATAGACGACCTTTATATGCTTCGATGATTGGCGGAGGAGTTGCAGGTTTTTATTTAGGAATCATGGGAGTGGGTCGTTTTGCTCAAGTGCCTCCAGGATTATTATCGATTCCAAGTTACTTTAGTGCGGACGCCCCTCATATAATTGTTCACGCGTCAATTGCTTGCGGAATTGCATTTGTGACTGCGTTCTTATGCTCATTCGCTTTTGGGCTTCCGAAAGAACAAGAGAATAAAGAAGTTTTAGCGACAACGGTTGCTGATGATACTTTCGTAGCGGTCGCTGAAGGAGAATTGTTACCGTTAGAAAATGTAAACGATCCAGTCTTTTCTTCTAAAGCAATGGGAGATGGAGTAGCAGTCAATCCGACCTCGAATACAGTTGTGTCTCCAGTCAATGGTAGAGTGGTCTCCGTTTTCCCAACAGGACATGCCTATGGAATTGTGCGTGAAGATGGGGTAGAAGTACTTGTGCATATTGGGATTAATACGGTGGAATTATCAGGAAAAGGATTTGAGCCAGCCGTCCAAACGGGAGAGTACGTACAAGCAGGACAAGTATTAGCACATTTCGATAGAGAATTAGTGGTCAGTGAAGGATACGACCCAACAATTATGATGATTGTCACAGAATCCAAAGGAAAGGACATCTCTCTGAAACACGAAGGGAAAGTTTATGCAGGCGATATTTTATAAATAGAAAGGGTAGAATTTCCATGAGTTTTAAAGAAAATTTTTTATGGGGTGGAGCAACCGCCGCCAACCAAATTGAAGGGGCGTATCAAGAAGGTGGAAGAGGGCTTTCCACTATGGATACGTTAACGGTAGGAGATTTTGCCACGCCACGAAAAATCACTTTTCGAACGGCGGAAGGAATTCTTTGTAAAGAGGAGCGTCTATCTGCCGTCCCAGAGGGTGCAGTAGGCGCTATTGACGAGAATGACTATTACCCTTCGCATAAAGCCATTAACTTTTATGAGCATTATCAAGAAGATATTCGATTGTTTGCAGAAATGGGGTTTAAAGCCTATCGTATGTCTATTTCTTGGACACGAATCTTCCCTAATGGCGTAGAGGAAAAACCGAATGAAGAAGGGTTAGCCTACTACGACAAAATTTTTGATGAATGTTCAAAATACGGAATTGAACCCGTTGTAACCTTATGTCATTTTGATATGCCTTTATATTTAGCGGATCACTATAATGGATGGACCAGTAGAGAGACGATTGATTTCTTTATGAATTATGTATCTACGGTATTCAACCGCTATAAAGGCAAAGTTCGATACTGGTTGACCTTTAACGAAATTAATGTGTTACGTTCATGGTTGCAATTAGGAATTCATCCAAACGATGAACAAACTAAATTTCAAGCCGTCCATCACGTATTTCTAGCTTCAGCTAAAGCAGTTCGTCTATGCCATGAGGTAATGCCAGACGCTCAAATTGGAAATATGGTGATGTATGCACCTAGCTATGCCATGACATCGAAGCCGGAAGATGTGATGGAGAATATCCGTTATAAAAGACAAGTTGAGTTTTATTTAGATGTGATGGTGAAAGGATATTATCCAAACTATAAATTGAAAGAGTTTGAACGCAAAGGGATTGCAATTGAAATGCAAGAGGGAGACCTTGAAATCTTACAAAAAGGTTGTGTAGATTTCATTAGCTTCTCCTACTATATGTCAACGATGTCTACAACCGATACGAGCGTTCCTAAAACACCGGGGAATAATATTTTAGCGTATAAAAACCCATATCTAGAAGTGACTGAATGGGGATGGACGTTAGATCCTCTAGGCTTAAGAATTGCTTTATGTGAAATGTATGAACGCTACCATGTTCCATTATTTATTGTTGAAAATGGCTTAGGGGCTGTAGACGAGTTGGTGAATGAAACTGTTGAAGATGACTATCGTATTGATTATTTACGACAACATATTCAAGCGATGAAAGATGCAGTTGAAATAGATGGTGTTGATTTAATGGGATATACTCCTTGGGGTTGTATCGATTTAATCGCATGGTCTACAGGCGAGATGAAAAAACGATATGGATTCATTTATGTAGATGTAAACGATCGAGGGGAAGGAACATTCCGTCGCTATAAGAAAAAATCGTTTGATTGGTATAAAAAAGTAATTGCTTCAAATGGAGAGAATTTAGCATAAGGTAGTGATTTAGATGATATGGATATACGGAATAGTAATATTTTTGGCAACTGCTCTTGGTGCAACAACCGGTGCTGGTGGTGGAGCGATCATTAAACCGGTGTTTGATTTGATTGGAGTAGACAATGTAGCGACTATCGGTATCTATTCTACCATTGCTGTATTT
>CALIJD010000200.1 GCA_938017885.1 uncultured Granulicatella sp. | reverse complement strand
AAATCAAAGAAATGCAAGAAAAAGTGGATGTCGAAATTGAAGCCTTTATCCACGGCGCAATGTGTATTTCTTATTCAGGACGTTGCGTATTATCAAACCACATGGTGCATCGTGATGCTAACCGTGGTGGATGTGCACAATCATGTCGTTGGAAATATGGTCTATTCGATATGCCATTTGCTGGTGAAAAGAATATGGTTGGTGCGGGTGAAGAAGGTATCGAAGAGAAATTCTCCATGAGTGCCGTTGACCTAGCGATGATTCAAAACTTGCCAGATTTAATTGAAGCTGGTGTAGATAGCTTGAAGATTGAAGGACGTATGAAGTCCATTCACTATGTTTCTACGGTATCGAATGTTTATCGTGCAGCGGTGGATTCTTACTGCGAAGATCCAGATAACTATGTATGTAAACAAGAATGGATTGACGAGTTGTGGAAAGCAGCCCAACGTGAATTAGCAACTGGGTTCTATTACCAAGTTCCAACCGAACATGAACAATTATTTGGCCCACGCCGTCAAATTCCTCAATATGCGTTCGTTGGACAAGTATTGGAATATGACCCTGAAACACAAATGGCTACCGTTCAACAACGGAACAACTTCAAAGTCGGAGACCAAATCGAGTTCTACGGACCTGGAATGCGTCATCACGAAGAAGTATTAACTCAGTTGTGGGATGAAAATGAGGAAGAAATTGAAGCAGCTCCTCATGCCATGATGATTTGTAAAATGAAAGTAACGGAACCAGTAAAACCGTTAGATATGATTCGTAAACGTCGTTAAGATGAATTTTGAATAGAAAGAAGGAATGTAAATGTCATTACCAAATTGCCCTAAATGTGGTTCAGAATACACATACGAAGATGGTGTATTATTAGTATGCCCTGAGTGTGCGTATGAATGGGAACCAGGTTCAGAAGTAGAAGAAGGTCCTGTAGCCATCGATGCAAACGGAAATAAATTACAAGACGGCGATACTGTTACAGTAATCAAAGACTTAAAAGTAAAAGGTGCTCCGAAAGATATTAAGCAAGGGACACGCGTGAAGAATATTCGTATCGTGGAAGGCGATCATAATATCGATTGTAAGATAGATGGCTTCGGCGCAATGAAACTTAAATCTGAGTTTGTTAAAAAGATTTAATTAGAGTCCCGTAGGGACTTTCAAAAAGCTCCCCTAGAATTTTTATAGTTGTTATAATAGCGATACCGGATTGAGCCATAGTCTCAATCCTACCAAGCTTCAAACTGACTCTACGGGTTTTACCCTAGAGTCAGTAATTCAC
>CALIJD010000199.1 GCA_938017885.1 uncultured Granulicatella sp. | reverse complement strand
AAGAACCCATTGATTTTTGACTATAAAGATATTCCGAACTTCCCAGTGTCAACAGTAGTCGGTCATGCTGGCCGTCTTGTATACGGTGAATTAGAAGGGAAATTTGTTCTAATCATGGATGGACGTTTCCACTACTATGAAGGTTACGATATGGAAACAGTAACGTTCCCAATTCGTTTAATGAAACTATTAGACGTTGAAACGATTATCGTTACAAACTCTGCAGGTGGTGCAAACCCAACATTTGAACCAGGAGACTTAATGATTATTACAGATCAAATTAACTACACTGGTACAAACCCATTAATCGGACCAAACGATGATCGCTTTGGACCTCGTTTCCCTGATATGAGCCATGCATACCACGAATACGGACAAGAAGTGGTTCGTAAAGCAGCGAAAGAATTAAACATCAATATTAAAGAAGGAGTATACATGGGATACTCTGGACCAACTTATGAAACACCGGCAGAAATCCGCTTCACGCAAGCTGTAGGAGGGGACGCTGTGGGAATGTCAACCGTTCCTGAAGTCATCGTGGCAAACCATGCTGGCATCAAAGTGATTGGAATTTCATGTATCACAAACTTAGCTGCAGGAATGCAAGCAAACTTAAACCACGAAGAAGTGGTAGAAACAACACAACGCGTTAAAGAAGTGTTCAAATCATTGGTTCGTAAAGTTTTAGTTTTATATTAAGCATTGAACCTCGAGGAGGAATGAATTTGTTAGTACCTTATTCAGCAACGAACAAAAAGATTGTGATGGGATTACTTTCTTATATCCCAGAATTCAAGGACTTTAAACGATTGCAAGAGGAAATTGAAGAAATCGCGACAAATCCATCGATTAAATGCTGGCTCTGGAAAGAGTCCGAAAGTGATAATTTTATTGGATTGATTGGTGGAGAAAGCACAACAGACACGATTATCATTAAATACTTATCAGTGTCTCCTTCGTTTCGTGGGGAAAATATTACATTCCAAATGTTAGAAGATTTAGCAAAGATGGAAGATAAAGTATTGAGTGGAACAATTGAGACGAGTGTGATTCTCGCAAAATGGAATAAACATCGTGTAAGTGAGGAACCATGGAAGATTTAACAATTAAAGTAGCTGAATACGAAGGACCGATGGATGTCCTCTTGCATCTAATTCGTGAGATGAAAATTGATATTTATGATATTCCGATGAATGAATTAACCAAGCAGTATTTGAACTTCATTCACTCCATGAAAACATTGGAGTTGGAAGTGGCAGCTGAATATTTAGTAATGGCATCAACATTATTAGAAATTAAAGCAAGAATGCTTCTTCCAAAACCAAAGTTAGAAGAGTTGGATGAAGACGGAGAGCCAATCGTGGAGGATCCTCGTGATCAGCTGGTACAACAACTATTGGAATATCAACAAATTAAAGAAAATGCCAAAAAACTTGAGGAACTCTCTTTCCAACGAGGATTACATTTCGGGAAAGAGGCGAGTGACTTATCTTCCATGCAGGAGATTATTCCTCTGAAAGAAGGAGAAGTGACGACTCAAGATTTATGGAATGCGTTAAAGAAATTAGCGCGTAAAAATATTGCAAAGATGCCACTGAAGGCCAATATTCAACATGAAACGCATACGGTTGAAGAATTGATGGATTCGATTATTTCAAAGATTGAGCATACAGATAAGAAACAAGTTCCATTCGAGGAATGTTTCCCAGCCTTTAATCGACATGCGATTACAACAACGTTTTTAGCGATGTTACAGCTCGTTCGTGAACATCGTGTACGTTTTATTCAAAGTTCTCCATATGAGGATATATTGATTGAGAAAAGACAAGGAAAGGAGAAAGAGAGTGACTAATTACATTTCAGTATTAGAAGGCTTACTATTTGTGGCTGGAGATGATGGGATTACATTAGAAGAAGCAAGCTATATTTTAGAACTTGAAAGAAGTGCAGTTCGTCAACTATTAGATGAATTGAAGAAACGCTTAGAGGACGAAAATAGTGGATTAGAGCTACTTCTCACAGCTTCGCATTATAAACTCGTGACAAAAGCAAGTTTAAAATCCTATATCGAAAAATATGCAGTTTCTCCATATTCTTCTCAGTTGTCTCAAGCGTCCTTAGAAACGTTAGCGATTATCGCGTACAAGCAACCAGTCACACGTGTGGATATTGAATCGATTCGTGGGGTACAAAGTAGTGGTTCGATTCAAAAACTATTACTAAGAGATTTAATCGAAGAGGCTGGAAGATTAGAGACGCCTGGCCGTCCAAAATTGTATAAAACAACAGCCTACTTCATGGATTACTTTGGATTAGAATCTCTTGATGCATTGCCAGATGCTTCAGATTTATTCGATTTAAACTCTGAAGAAGCGAACCAATTATTTAGAGATAATCATGATTTATTTGAAGAGCTGGAAATGCGCTCTAAAGAACATCATGAAGTAGTAGAAGAGAAAGAGTAGGTTTTTTTGTGGAAAGATTACAAAAAGTAATGGCACACGCTGGTGTGGCATCCCGCAGAAAATGTGAGGCATTTATTCAAGAAGGCCGCGTTAAGGTCAATGGTGAAGTTGTAAGAGAACTTGGCTTTAAAGTAGGTCCTAATGATAAAATTGAAGTAGATGGTATTCCAATTTATAAAGAAGAACCGGTATACTTCATGTTTTATAAACCAAAAGGCGTGCTTTCAAGTGCGAGTGATGATAAAGGAAGAACCGTTGTAACAGATTACTTTAAAGATGTAGAGCAACGCGTCTATCCAGTAGGTCGTTTGGACTACGATACAACAGGGCTTCTTTTATTAACAAATGACGGCGAGTTTTCGAACTTAATGACGCATCCAAAGCATCACGTGGAAAAAAAATATATCGCCAAGGTTAAAGGTGTTCCAACACCAAGACAAATGCGTCAATTGGAACGTGGGATTGTCTTAGATGGTAAGAAAACTTCCAACGCAAGAGCTCAAATTTTATCAGTGGATACAGATAAAGGAACAGGGA
>CALIJD010000198.1 GCA_938017885.1 uncultured Granulicatella sp. | reverse complement strand
GACACTTTAGTGCACTAGGGTATTGGTTAAGTGGATTTTTAGGAAGTATTTTTGGAGATAAATCAAAATCAACAGAAGATATTCATTTTCCTAAGAGTTTAGCTTTCTTACGCGATAGCACAGTAAGTATCACCATTTCAATGACGATTATTTATGTGATTGTAGCTATTTTTGCAGGTTCTACGTATATTGAACAAGAATTAAGCAATGGAACAAGCAGCCTAGTTTTCGCCTTACAATTAGCGGGACAATTTGCTGCAGGGGTCTTTGTCATCTTAGCAGGGGTACGTCTCATCCTTGGTGAAATCGTTCCAGCGTTCAAAGGGATTTCTGAACGTCTGGTTCCAGATTCAAAACCTGCCCTTGACTGCCCAATCGTTTATCCATATGCTCCAAACGCTGTATTAATTGGATTCATTTCAAGTTTTGCGGGGGGATTGGCAAGTATGGTCATTATGATTCTTACAGGAAGTGTGGTCATTCTTCCAGGGGTAGTTCCTCACTTCTTCTGTGGTGCAACTGCCGGTGTTATCGGAAATGCTTCTGGTGGGGTTCGTGGAGCAACCATCGGGGCCTTCTTCCAAGGCGTATTAATTAGTTTCTTACCAGTATTCCTAATGCCAGTATTAGGCGGACTTGGATTTGAGGGTTCAACCTTCTCAGATGCCGACTTTGGACTTTCTGGTATCGTACTAGGAGTCTTAAATCAATTTGGATCACAAGGAGGCATTATCATCGGTATTCTACTAATCTTAGTAGTCATGGTTGGTATTTCTTTTGTAAAGAAACCAGCGACTAAGGGGGAATAAAGATGGCCTTAAGCGAGAGTAGACGAAATGAACTGATTCGATTTGCCAAAGAAATTCGGATGAACACGCTAGAATGCCTGAATCATTTAGGGTTTGGGCATTACGGGGGAAGCTTGTCGGTTGTCGAAGTTTTAGCGGTCCTCTATAAAGAGGTGATGCCGATGACCCCTGATGAGTTTGCTAAGAAAGATAGAGACTACTTTGTGCTCTCTAAAGGTCATGCAGGACCTGCTTTATATAGTACTTTGCATTTGAAAGGATTTTTCGATAAGGAATTTCTACTATCGTTAAACCAAAATGGGACTCACCTTCCTTCGCATCCTGACCGTAATTTAACTCCTGGAATTGATATGACGACAGGATCTCTTGGACAAGGGATTAGCGCTGCAACAGGAATTGCATATGGGCAGAAGATTAAAGATGCCCCATACTACACTTATACCATTGTCGGAGACGGTGAATTAAACGAAGGACAATGTTGGGAAGCTATCCAATTTGCCTCTCACCATCAGTTGAATCGTTTTATCGTCTTTGTAGATGATAATAAGAAGCAGTTAGATGGCAGAACTGCCGATATTTGTAACCCTCTTGATTTCGTGGAAAAATTTAAAGCGTTCGGCTTTGAAACGCTGAGAGTTGACGGTCAAGATGTTGAAGCCATTTTTGAAGCCATCGAACAATTAAAACAGTCGCCTCTCCCGTCTCCTAAGTGCATTGTACTCGATACAGTGAAAGGGCAAGGCGTCAAAGGAGTGGAACAAATTGAAGCGAACCACCATCTTCGCCCAACACCCGAACAAAAGGAAATGTTGAATCAAGCGGTTGAACAATTGAGAGAAGAATTGGAGGTTGGTTCATGATGCGAGAGACAAAAGAATTACGCTTAGTTTATCGTGACTTCCTTCTTGAAGCAAATCGAGAACATCCAGAGCTCGTCGTTTTAGAGGCCGATTTATCGAGCTCCATGGCGACTCACAAGCTTGGAGAGATTCTCGGAAAGAGATATATCAATGTAGGGATTATGGAAGCTGAGATGGTAGGAGTTGCCGCAGGACTATCGATTTTAGGATTTAAGCCGTACTTGCACACCTTTGGACCGTTTGCGACTAGACGCGTTTTCGACCAATTGTTTTTATCGCTAGGATATGCACAACTGGATGCGACAGTGATTGGTTCAGATGCCGGAGTGACCGCGGAAATGAACGGTGGCACACATATGCCATTTGAAGAAATTGGACTAACCAGGTTGATCCCTGGTGCGACGATTTTCGAAGTGAGTGATGATATTCAACTCCATGCGGTATTGAGGCAGACCTTGAATCTGAAAGGTTTGAAATATGTTCGAACTATTCGAAAAGCACCCGAAGCCATCTATCAAGGAGAGGAGGACTTTTCGAAAGGCTTTATCGAATTGAAATCTGGAGAAGATTTAGTTATTATCGCAACAGGCATTATGGTAGCGCCTTGTTTACGAATCGCCAATGAACTCTCCAAGCAAGGACTAGATATTGGAGTAGTCGATTTATTTAGAGTGAAGCCATTTCCGGAAGAATTGTTGACTTTATATAGAGGGCTACCGATTCTCAGTGTCGAAAATCATAATCAAATCGGTGGAATCGGAAGTGCACTCTGTGAGCTCTTTTCAACAGATTTGAATACTCCGGTCTTTAGAATGGGAATTCAAGAACGATTTGGACAAGTCGGGAAGGTGGATTACCTTCTCAAAGAATACGGACTAGATGAAGTGAGTATAAAAGAAAAAATTTTATCGATTCTTCACTATTAATGAAAAAAGTTGCTTTTCTACCACGGTGGGAAAGCAACTTTTTTTATTGATGTTTAAACATAAAAAACATGAGAATGATAAGCTTTTTGGAGCAAGAAAGTATCCAAAAAAAGCAAGATGTAACATTTTTGTTACGTAACAAAAATGTTACACTCAAGGAAAACGGAGGTGTACTTATGAGGTATAAACACGAATTTACAAAGAAGAACTTTGAAGAGTTACTGACAATGCCATATGGGAGAATGGTAAAGGCAGCAGCTATTCTGCAACTGATTGAAGAAGAAGGGGTTACTCCGGAGATGATTGAAAAATGGGGAGAGTATGACAAAGAAAAAGGAATTATGTATTTGGTCTTCGAAGTAGAAGATATTACAGAAGGGGTGAATGGCAGTGAGTTCTTTAAGAGAAGAGACATTCTCGAGTATTGCGTCGCGCTATCCGAAATTTAAGGAGGATTTGGCAAAAGAATTAGCAAGACATAGGGCTGTACTCCGTATAATTCGTCTTAGAATGGAAAGTAATTTATCCCGAGAGGAATATGCAAAGAAAGTAGGGTTTAAACGTACAGCACTTGCTAGGTTGGAGCGTGGGGAAGGAACGCCTAGTCTATCGACGTTAATTGAACTAGCTTACAAAAATGGATATGAGGTGGATATTCAGTTGAAACCTCAAAATTTCTAAAGCGCTTAGTATTCCACTTCATTTCTTTTCAGATTATCGTTTCTCTTGGGAGTTTGTTATAATACAAGAGTAGAATTGGAGGAATGAAAATGGGAATCTATCTGATTACTGGAGTGGTAGTGGCAGCTCTTATTTTTTCAATGTGGCGGGATAATCGCAGCTTATGGAACCCAGCACTCCTTATTATTGCGGTGTTTTTTGGATATTTATCAGTAGTTCAGGCTGTCTATCAATCTGGAAGCGAGGCAGGACATCTTCTCGTGTTAATGGTCGGATTTTTAGGCGTGCCCTTTGTAATCTTCCTGAGTGGCTTTTTCTTTATTTATAATGGAATCGTTCTTTTGAAGCGTGAGGGAAAATCCAAGTCGAATTTCTTATCGCTTGGGATGGGCTTTTTGATTTTACTATTCTTTGGCGTGATCATTATTCGTGCGCTCAATAATCAGTATTTTTATGAAAATCACTGGCTGAATATATTCTTGATCTTTTTTATCTACTCCTATGCTATTTTTGGGTTTGCCTTTTTTGGATTCCTGTTTTACTCGATTTTGTATGTGTTTATTCCAAAGAAAAAACAATATGATTTCATCATTATTCATGGAGCTGGATTATTAGACGGAGAACGAGTAACGCCGCTTTTAAAACGTCGGATTGATAAGGCGGTCGAGGCTTTTAAAAAATCAAAAAATCCAAATATCAAACTCATCGCAAGTGGCGGAAAAGGAGCCGATGAGAAGATTTCTGAAGCGCAGGCGATTTTGAATTACTTAATGGAAGAAACGGATGTTCCAAGAGAGTCCGTGTTGCTCGAAGAAGAGTCGAGAACGACCTATGAGAATTTATTATTCTCAAAACGATTAGGGGAAACATTCCTCAAAGAACCACGATTCTTATTTGTAACGAATGACTATCATGTCTTTCGAACCAGTACCTACGCTAAGATGATCGGCATGCAAGGGGATGGACTTGGCTGTACAACGGCGAGCTATTATATTCCTTCTGCGTTCATTCGGGAGTATGTGGCTCTTTGTGTAAAAATGAAATGGATGTTTATCGGATTTTACTTGCTTCTGGCAATGGCGATTACGCTCTCTTACAAGGGGATTTTATGGTAATAGCAAAGCTACTCTGACATGGTTAGAGTAGCTTTTTTGTATGGGGAATTGCCTTTTTATTTATGCTAAAAGACGGTATAATAGACGTGATAAACTCTGGAGGAACAGAAATGAAGAAAAACGAATGTTATACAGTAACCATTGAAGATTTAACGCATGAAGGACTGGGGGTCGGGAAGGTGGATGGATTCCCGCTATTTATCGAAAATAGTATCCCTGGTGAAGTCGTTCGTGTGAAGACGATGAAGATTGGAAAAAGCTATGGCTACGCGCGTGTGGAGGAGTGGCTGGAAGTGAGCCCGAATCGTGTGGACGTAAAAGATGCCCTTGGAACACGTGTGGGAACCATGCCGTTGCAACATATGACTTACGAAAGCCAGCTAGCCTTTAAGCAGCAACAAGTGAAAAATGTAATGACGAAAATCGCAAAGATGCTAGAACTAGAAGTGCGTCCTACGCTTGGAATGGAGAGTGCACTGGGCTACCGAAATAAGGCGCAAATCCCTGTGCGTACGGTAGATGGTCAGTTAACAACGGGGTTCTTCAAGAAGAATTCGCATGACTTAATTCCGATGGAAGACTTCCATATTCAAGACCCTGAAATCGACCGCTTGATTGTGGCCGTGCGTGATATTTTAAGAAAGTATCCAGTGGTGGCGTATGATGAAGCGAATCATACTGGAGACTTGAAGCATATAATCGTGCGACGAGGACTCCGTACGAAGCAAGTGATGATTATTTTCGTGACGAGAACAAAGGGGTTACCGCAAGTGGAGGCGATTGTCAGAGACATTACTGCAGCGCATCCGGAAGTGGTCTCTATCGTGCAAAACATTCAACCAAAGCCAACGAATGTCATCATGGGACGTGAGACGAAGGTGCTATTTGGGGAAGATGTGTACGAAGAGAAGTTGTTCGAATTCACGTTCAAGATTAGCGCGCGTTCGTTCTTCCAAGTGAATACCGTGCAAACCGAAGTGCTCTATCAACAAGCCATCGACGCTGCAGATTTGAAGGGCGGCGAGACCGTCGTGGATGCGTATTGCGGAATCGGGACAATGAGCTTAGCCTTTGCCCGCGATGCGAAGAAAGTCTATGCCATGGAAATTGTGGATGATGCGATTGTGATGGCGAAGGAAAATGCGAAGGTAAATGGCGTGACCAATGTGCACTTTGAAACGGGGGCGGCTGAGAAAATCATGCCACGATGGAAGGAAGAAGGCATCCAGCCGGATGTGATTGTGGTAGATCCACCGCGCAAAGGGCTCGATCTTGCCTTTATCGAAGCAGCGTGTGCAACAGGTCCTGAACGTATCGTGTATGTGAGCTGTAATCCAGCAACGCTTGCTCGCGACCTTGTACACTTTAAGGAACGTGGCTACGAGGCACAATACGTGCAACCCGTGGATATGTTCCCGATGACTGCGCATGTTGAGGCGGTATCACTGCTTGTACGAGCTGAGGCATCAGCGAAGTAGAAGCAGATGTTCCGCCCATGGGATAGCTGTCGTAGAGTAAGGAGTTTACGACGAAACGATACGGTAAC
>CALIJD010000197.1 GCA_938017885.1 uncultured Granulicatella sp. | reverse complement strand
TTACTTATCTTAAAACAAACATATCCGTAATCCGCTTTCTTATGCAAAAGAAAATGAACCTCTCAAAGGTCCATCCTTTCGTTAATTAAACGCGTTCAACTTTGCCAGATTTAAGGGCACGTGCTGAAGCCCAAACTTTCTTAGGTTTACCATCAACTAAGATTGTCACCTTTTGAAGATTTGGTTTCACAGTACGTTTTGTTTGGTTCATTGCGTGAGAGCGGTTGTTTCCTGATACAGTCTTACGACCTGTAAAGTAACATACTTTTGCCATTTATACTTGTCCTCCTGATTAGTTTCACGGGCTTTATACCACATACCGTAAGATTTTATCACAATTTTTAAGATTTTGCAAGACTATTTTTCTTATATTTCAAAATTCAAGTAGATCAGTGACTTTCTTAAATTTTAAATATAAATAATTCCTAAGCGACCAAAAGATACATCTCCTTTTACATAAAGAGTCTTATCTTTCTCATTGATATTACGGGGATTCGTCACTGTACCAAAAGCATTATCCACATCTAACTCTACACGCCAATTACTTGGTACATATAATGTAGCATTCCCAAAAGATACATCAATATCAAAAGTTGCAGAGTCTCCTTTAATGATAGCATTGTCAAAATAAACCGTAGCATTCCCAAAAGCACAATCTAGTGTTTCATAAGTAAAATCATCCGAATGGATATAGCGTGTACCACTTCCGAAATTGATGTCTCCATTTATGACACGATGAGCATTTTGACCATGATAAATACCCCAAATTCGTTTTGGTTTGAAAATCAATCCAATACCAATAGAAGCCAAAATCCCTGCTAGGAAAATCGTTCCAGATGAGATGGGCAAAAAGTGATAGCTGCTATTTGCAACGATTAAGGAAATAATGGCTAAAATAATCCCGCCAGATAAATTTCCTCTCCAAAAATTTTCAATTGCAAAGTAAGCAAATCCAAGCACAACAAGCATTGGCCAAAAATTGAAATCAATAAGCGGAATACCAAAAT
This sequence comes from uncultured Granulicatella sp., assembly GCA_938017885.1. Lineage (GTDB taxonomy): Bacteria > Bacillota > Bacilli > Lactobacillales > Aerococcaceae > Granulicatella. The sequence goes on along the minus strand of CALIJD010000197.1, from coordinate 1,067 downwards.
TTCCTTGTAGCAGCACCCAGCCAGCTAATACCAAAAGCCCCACTCCAAACAATGTTTTTCTCATAATATTTACCTCATTTCACTTAATTTTTCTTTTAGGAATTGAAAATAATGCCTAGACACATGCACTTGCTTATGGGTATCATAAAAGCGAATACTGCTCGTTCCTGAAAAAGACTTTTCTAATGAATAAATTGCTTTAATATTCGTAATCGTTGATTTAGAAATACGACAGAAATACCGCGGCAAGCATTCTTCCAGCTCATACAATTTCAGTTTGACTTCATAAGCATTATTTCGAGCATGCGCAAAAATTTTATTTCCATCCGTTTCAAAGAAGAGGATATCTGCTAAATCAACATAATATTCACTCGTATCTTTGTAAAAAAGTATAGATGGCTTGGCAACTTCTTCCAGAGAACGTTGAATGCGCTCTATCTGTTCATCAAAGCGAGGTGCCTTAATGACAATTTCTGCTTCTTCCAGATTAGAATCTAGCTCAACTCGAATTTTCATAAACGCTCCCCTCGTTTTTCTTTATTTTATTATAACAATTGTCACATGAAATTCAAGCGATTTTCAGTAAGTGGTTCATTTGGATAGGTAAGTGGTCGTGAAATCTGAATAGCTTACTTGTTTTTCATGAGCTGACCAGATTATAGCCCCTTTTTACGCACTGTATAAACAACAAAAAAGCCTTCAATTCAATGAAGACCTTCAATGATGCCGATTATAGGGCTTGAACCTACGACCTACGCGTTACGAGTGCGTTGCTCTACCAACTGAGCTAAATCGGCGAAATAAACGTATAAATCTATTCTAGCATGCAAATTTGATTTGTCAAGAGGAAAAGAAAAAATAATGAATCCTATACTACATCACAAACAACTCAAGTCAAAAGAAAATCCCGCCAAAGCGAGATTTTCTTTTTTATTTGGTAAGCTTAATTAAGCTTTACCTTCTGAACCGAATACGTCGATACGTTCTTCAACAGCTTCTGTAATTGCTTCGAAACCTGGTTTCAAGAATTTACGTGGGTCGAAGAGTTTCTTCTTATCGTATTCTGC
>CALIJD010000196.1 GCA_938017885.1 uncultured Granulicatella sp. | reverse complement strand
GCCTGTATCGTGTGGTCCAAGCAAGTAAAAACGCAACAAAAATTATTCGTATGGAAGGATTGAAAAAATAATGGATTTATTAGCAACACACTTATTAGTAAATGACTGGATTATGGAGGCTGGAGATAAAATTCGTCACAGCTTTGGTGAATCAATTTCTGTAGATACAAAATCAAGTCGTAATGATTTAGTAACAAACGTGGATAAAGAAATTGAACAATTCTTTATCGCAAAAATTCGCGAACAATTCCCAACACATAAAATCATGGGAGAAGAAGGTTTCGGTGACGAATTAACTTCAATGGACGGTTACGTTTGGTTAATCGACCCAATCGATGGCACATTGAACTTCGTGAAACGTCAAGAAGACTTCGGTATTATGATTGCTTTATATAAAGATGGCGTAGGTCTATTAGGATACATTTACGATGTGATGCGTGATCGCTTTGTATACGGTATTAAAGATTACGGTGCATATTGCAATGGCCGTCGTCTTTCAACGCCTGAAATCAATAGCATTGGCGACAGCTCTATTAACGTGAATGGATTTATGTTATTAGAAGCGACTGAAAAAGAAGCAGAAATGATTCGTAAAGCAATGGTTACTCGTACTTACGGTGCTTCTTCAATCGAGCATATCCAAGTGATTTTAGGAAAATCTGTAGCGTATGTTTCAACATTATTAGCTCCTTGGGATATCGCACCAGGAATGGTGATTGCTAAAGAATTAGGATTACACTACAGTACAGTGGATGGAAAAGAAGTGGACTTCTTAGTTCCTAACAAAAAGACAACAGGTGTGATCTGTTCTAAAAATATTGCTGACGAAATTATCGAAGCATTTAAAAAATAATGTTCATGGAGGCGTAAGAGATTACGCCTCTTTGTTTTAAAGGAGAACATATGAATATAGCAGTTTATTGTGCGGCAAGCCAAAGTAATTGCCCTGAATTTGACAAAAAGACAGAAGAACTAGGGATGTGGATAGCAAAAAATCACCACACGCTTGTCTATGGTGGTGGAAATACAGGACTAATGGGCGTAGTAGCAACTGCCGTGATGAATGAAGGTGGAGAAGTTATTGGCGTGATGCCGAAGTTTTTTGTAGACCGTGAAATTGCGAAACAAGATATCACGAAACTTCATATTGTCGATACGATGTCCGAGCGTAAAAATCAGATGATTGCACTCAGTGAAGTGTACATTGCGCTTCCTGGTGGTCCTGGTACCCTTGAAGAAATTGCAGAGGTAGTTTCTTGGGTGAGAGTAGGCCAAACAAAGGGCATTTGTATTTTCTATAATATGGAAGGGTACTACGATCATTTAGAAGCCTTTTTCGACAAAATGGTTGAGACAAACTTGCTAAGTACAGAAGACAGAAGTCAAATTCATTTTGCAAAAACTCTAGCGGAAATTGAAGCGTTGATTGAAGCATATAAAAAGCGTTAGAAGTGATTCTATCGCTTTTTTTTAATAGCGAAAAGGGTGGAACTTTGTTATAATAAAGGATATGAGTTTAAGGGAGGTCAATGAATGGAATTAGAAAAAACAACGCAAATGAACTTGCTTGTAGAGTTCTATGGAAGCCTTTTAACCGATAAACAACTCGAATATATGGAGCTCTATTATGGGGATGATTATTCGCTTGGTGAAATCGCCGAAGAATTTGACGTGAGCGGTCAAGCAG
>CALIJD010000195.1 GCA_938017885.1 uncultured Granulicatella sp. | reverse complement strand
AGACAATCAGCGCACCAAACATCGCTCCACTACCGTGACTTTGTCCAATAATCGTTAATGGAGCTACTGATTGAAATGCCACGCCCAAGACGACTGGTAACCCAATTCCAAAATACTTATTGAGTTGCAGCTGAAGAAAAGTAGCTACCCCCGCACATAAAAATATCCGTTGAAACTAAATAGGTCAGTTGCTCGCTATTATAGCCTAGAGCCTGTCCAATCATCATCGGCACTAAAATCGAACCCGAATACATCGCTAGTAGATGTTGAAGACCCAGTACCATTGCTCTGGAATGCTTTTCCTGTTGCATTATAGGTCCGCCTCCTTAAACACAACTTTTCCGTTTTCAAAGCGTTCTAAACGTGCCAGAGAAAAGACTGGAATGCCCGCTTCTTCTAGTAAACCTCTCCCCTCTTGGAAGGATTTCTCGATGACAATTCCAACCGCTTCGACTTTGGCTCCTGCCTGTTCAACAATCTCGACTAATCCTTTTGCGGCTTGGCCATTCGCTAGAAAATCATCGACAATTAACACTTTATCCTTCTCTGAAAGGTATTTACTAGCTATCGACACTGTATTGGTCACTTGCTTTGTAAATGAAAACACCTCTGCTGTTAGAATCCCTTCATTCATCGTGATATTTTTGGATTTCTTTGCAAAAATCATTGGAACTCCTAAGGCATCTGCCGTATACAGTGCTGGAGCAATCCCCGACGCTTCAATGGTGACCACTTTTGTAATTCCAGCATCCTGAAACTTCTTAGCAAAAACCTCACCAATTTCTTTCATCAAGTGTAAATCTACCTGATGCGTTAAAAACGAGTCTACTTTAAGGATATTTTCACCTAACACATAACCATCTTTTAAAATACGAGCTTCTAATGTTTCCATAACTCCTCCTTAAACCTAGGAACTTAAAAACGGACGTTAACAACTTAACAAATTGAGATAATTCTTATTTTACAGTTACGATTCTGATTTTTCAACTGGTTTTAGAGTCAGTTTTTCTATATTTACGAATATTTACCTAATTTTCTTTCTTGATGTTCTTTTTCAATCCTTCTCCAACAAAAAAACGAGCAGAAAATCTGCTCGTTTTTCTTTTCTTTAATCTTTTGTAGGTTCGTCTTGTTTAAATGCCCAAAAACGTTGCCCCACATAGTTTAGCAATACAAAAAGGCCCATTCCAGCCACTAAAGCCAAGTTTCCTTGAAGTTTTTCACCAAGACCTTCAAACAAGTACAACACAAGTGGCTTCGCGATGCCATATGCTACGATATAACAAACCGTGATATTAATGGTAAAGCGAACAATCGATTTTTTCGTCGTTTCTTCCACTTTAAACGTAAACTTTTTATTCAGAAAATAACTTAAAACACTACCGCAAAGATAATTCATTCCCGAAGAAAACCAGTATCCCAAGTTTAAAACATTGTAACAAAAGAACATGATGGTCAGTCCAAATAATGTGTTGACAACTCCCACCGCAATAAAGGTTAGAAAGGTCTTATCGAACACCTTTTTCAATTTTTCTTGCACGATCTCGCCTCCCAAGTCTCAAGTTCATCCTATTATACAATAAACTGCAAAATAAAACACAACTCATGAAATCATAAGTTGTGCTTTGATAGTTGTTATTAAAGAAAGATTATTCTTCCTCTTCTTCGTCGAAGTCGCTATCAAGGTCTTCGTCATCAATGATGATCAGATCTTCTTCGACACTCACTTCATCTTCTAGGTCTTCATCTGCACCTAATTCATTTAAGTCAGAACGGTAGGCATCGATTTCGTCTTCATCATCATCGTCTAAATCAACATCCATATCATCGTCTAAGTCATCGCTATCGAGATCTTCATCATCAAGAAGTTCTTCATCTTCTGGATCGTCATCATTGTAATCGATAAGATCATCTTCAGTTCCGAACGCATTGACTTTCTTACGTTTCTTACGAGGTTTCTTCACTTCTTCATCTTCCATTGATGTTGCGATTTCTTCATCAATCGAGTCGATTGGATACCAATCACGTAAGCCCCAACGATTATCTCCAAGTGAGATAAAGCTTCCATCAATATTTAAATCTGTGTAAAAACGAGCCATACGAGCTTCTAACGCTTCGTCGCTTAATTCCATATATTCTTGAATTTCTACTAATAATTGGTTGAAATCTAAAACTTCATTCTTCGCTTCTAAAATAGCATGCGCTACTTCGACCATTGATAATTCATTTTTGTTAATGCCATCGAGTTTCTTTAATTCCAATGGTTACACTTCCTTTCCAGTTCATCTTAAACAGTATAGCATAATTTTTAAAGTTTATGCTAGTTTAGAGAGATTTTTTATACATTTTCCTTGATTTGAAGCTGAAAGGTCACTAAAGAGCTCGTAATTAGTTGTTTTTGTTGGAATAATTGGTATTCCAGTACTAGTAACAACATTTCCTCGGTCTCTTCGATGTGCAATTGTTTGGTTCGAATCTCAAAATGCATTTGTCTTCCTGCGCCTAACTCATAAATCCCTTTAGTCGCCTTCGTATGATTGAAGTCCATTTGACTACGCGCATCGCCTTGACGGTATAAAGTGACATGAGGGACCGCTTCTGTTGTATTCACTTCTACTTTAACTCGTGTATTCGTTTCTTCTTCCACATAACTAAGTACAAAACCGGAGTCCTTACGAAGACGCGTCGCATCCGCAAGCATACGTTGCTTCATCGTTTCCCCGCCTTGACTCAATACCGTTTCAATCGTTAATTTCATATTCCATCCCCCTCTCAAGTACGCTTTCTCCCTTTCTGGATTCTTATTGGGCAAGCAAACTTTGCGCTCTAGCCCGTATACCAAAAAGGTCTCTAAATTCAAAAACTTTTGATGGCGGAGAATCCTACGGAACTTTTTGAGGGTGGAGAACCTTACGGATGTTATAAAAACAGTTATGGGAATTCGTATTAAATGCGAATTAGAGGGCGTAAGGAAATTTTCCCTACGCCCTCTT
>CALIJD010000194.1 GCA_938017885.1 uncultured Granulicatella sp. | reverse complement strand
ATGATGGCCTCCTGAAAAAATCCTTATCTTTAACATTATACGAGTTTTAGGGTTGGATTACAAATGTACTCTACAATAAAACGGCTTGATTCATAGGTTCAAGCCGCTTTATGAATATTATTTACGATAGCCTTTGACACAATATTGATTTTTTTCTTCGTCATAGTTTAATGACTCAACCAGCGTTCGCTGTTGAAGTTGATTCAACTCTTTCGTCTCCGTCACTTCTAACCATTCTTCATAGTATGTCATTTGTGTTTTGACTTGTTCTTTCAAGAAAGCTCTTAATCGTTCCACATCCGCTTCCTTCACTGCAGAAATTTGAATCGATGGATAAAGATTCGGTTGAAATTCGCCTTCAATCAAATCTGTCTTATTATAGACTGTTACCATCGGAATTTCTTGCATTTCCAAGTCATTGACTAAGTCTATTACTGTCTTTTCATGTAAGGAAAACTGCGCATTTGATGCATCCACCACATGAACTAATAAATCGACATCTGCACTTTCTTCGAGTGTGGATTCAAACGCATGAATCAATGTCGGTGGTAACTCTTGAATGAATCCTACAGTATCTGTTAACGTCACTTCAAAGTTCGGGAACAAGTCCACTTGTCTTGTTAATGGATCAAGAGTCGCAAACAATTGATTCATTTGATAAGTTCCCGCCTGTGTTAATTGATTTAAAATTGTAGACTTCCCAGCATTCGTATATCCGATTAATCCAAGTTGGAACCCATTTGAACTCTTTCTCTTCTCCCGTGAACGTTCACGGTGTTTCTTGATTTGTTCTAACTGTTCCTCGATGTCTTGTATTTGTTTACGAATATAACGTCTATCTGTTTCTAAGCGAGTTTCCCCAGGACCACGAGTACCGATTCCCCCACCTTGACGAGATAAACCTTCGCGTTGTCCTGAAAGACGAGGGAGCAAGTAGTTTAATTGCGCGAGCTGTACTTGAAGTTTCCCTTCTTTAGAACGAGCACGCATTGCAAAAATATCTAAAATCAACATCGTTCGGTCAATCACAGTCACTCCGATTCCCTCTTCCAAATTGCGAAGTTGGGAGCCGGATAACTCGTTGTTGAACACAATCAAATTAACTTCCATATTTTCTGCCAATTCTCGAAGTTCTTCCACTTTTC
>CALIJD010000193.1 GCA_938017885.1 uncultured Granulicatella sp. | reverse complement strand
GTTGTACGAACAAAGAAGATAGACTGAGCAATAAGAGGTGATTCATGATGTCAAAACAATTAGAAAATGCAACAAATCTTTATTTAAGAGGAATTCGTGATGGACAGATTAAGGAAGTTCATGACCACTATATGGGGGATAGCTATACACAGCACAGTACCGGCGTACCCGATGAAAAAGAAGGGTTTGAAGCGTTCTTTGTAGACTTTTTCAAACGAAATCCTAAACGAGAAATCACTATCGTTCGTTCTTTTGAGGATGGGCCGTTTGTCTTCGTACATGTCCATCAAAAATTAAATGACGGCGAAGCAGAATGGGTGACCGCGGATATCTTCCGTTCGGATGACGAGGGTCGCATCGTTGAGCACTGGGATGTCATCGACGCTTATCCAAAAGAAATTGGTGAGATAGATCCGATTTACGGAGAGGTTTCTTTAACCGACTTTGACCGTACAGAAGAGAATAAAAAAATCGTTCGACGCTTCTTTGTCGATGTCCTTCAAAACAAAGAGTGGGACCAATTTGACAAATACGTATCGGGTGACCTAATCCAACATAACCAAGAAATCGCGCAAGGCGGACCATCCTTTAAACAATATTTGTTAGAGAATGATGCGAGTGCGGATTTTGTCTTCAAAGTGATCGGACAAGGAAATCTAGTAGTGGCTTATTCGAAAATGTGGATTGCCAATCAAGATTATGCCATCATGCAGCTCTTCCGCTTAGAGGACGGGAAAATTGTCGAGCACTGGGATAATAAAGAAGTCATGCCTAAGAAGAGCGAACTAACGAATCTAGGAAAATTTTAGTAAAGTAGGAATTCGATGAAGCAACGATTAAAATTACTAGGAACACTACTTACGGCGGTCCTACTAGGAGCATGTGGACTACTGAAAGAAAACGCAGTGGCTCCTACGACGCCAGCTGTCCAAGAGACCACACAAGCCCCACGCGTGGAAGTGAAAGCAGACGGTACCTATACCGAGAAGGAATATACCTTTGTGAGTAACGGCAAGAAAATCTATGCCAGAGCGTACATTCCAGACGTCCAAGGGCAAGTCCCTTTAGTCGTCTATAGTCATGGACTCGGAGCCAGCGTGGAGCATGACGAAGAAGTACAAAAAACCTTGGCGAAGTCCGGAGTGACGGTGTTCAGCTTTGAATTTGCTGGCGGTTCGTCTTCAACCTCTCCAAAAAGCGAGGGGGCCACGACGGAAATGTCTGTTCTAACCGAAGTGCAAAACCTGCGAGATGCCTTGCAATTTGCGAGTTCCCTCCCGTTTGTCAAGACGGACCGCATCTATTTAATGGGAAGCAGTCAAGGAGGATTCGTCTCCGCACTCATGGCGGAGGAGGTGGCAAACTTAGCGGGAGTCTTCTTGCTCTATCCAGCATTCTCCTTACCGGACGATATCAGGAGTAGCTTCCCGAAACTAGACGAAGCCCCTGAAACCTTTAATCTTCTAGGGACAAAAATCAGCAAGAAATACTTAGCCGACGTCTATCCAATCGACGCGTATGAGGGACTGAGTAAAATTAGTGCACCCGTCCATATTTATCACGGCGCGGATGACTTTATCGTGCCCATCACTGCTTCCAAAAAAGCGGTGAAAGCCCTCAAAGACGCACGATTGACGACCTTAGACGACACAGGCCACTCCCTCACACCAGAGCAACAAGCACAAATCGGAATAGAAATTGCCGATGAGATTTTTAATGGGATGAAATGAAAAGGAGAGAAAAACAATGTTAATCTTTGAAAAATTGTCAGAGCAAGAAAGAATGACAGATGTTGAAAAGACAATTGCTGATTATTTTCTTAATATTGGACATACGATAAAGCTCCAGAATGATTGCTGCTGAGTTATATGTGCATCCTTCATCGATTAGTCGATTCTGCCAACTAATTGGATATACTGGCTTTAATCATTTTAAAGAGGTGTATCTGAAAGAGTTAGATTATTTAGATTCTAATTTTAGTAATATTAATCCGAACAGGCCTTTTCTACCACAAGATCGAGATAAAGTCTTAGGAAATAAGATGGCAACACTCTATAAAGAGACCGTTGAAGATACGGTTTCTTTAATGCATCATGATTCTATACAAAAGGCGACACGAATGTTGTTGGAAGCTGAAACAATCGTCATTAGTGCTGCTGGGGATTTTCTAGAATTAGCTAATACTTTTAGAAATAGAATGCTGAAGATTGGAAAAAATGTCATCGTCGAAAATCGAGTGGATAATTTCTTTTTTCAAGCGGCTTATGCGAATAAAAAACAGTGTTTTATTTTACTGTCTTATTCAGGGGAAGTGGAAACTTTATTATTAGTAGCTCAAAAATTAGCAGCTTTACAGATCCCTTTCATGAGTATTACGTCTTATGGGGAAAACCGTTTAGCTAATTATTCTCCATTAACATTGTACTTATCCACTCGTGAGAAATTAGTGGATACATTAGGTAATTTTTCATCCATGATTTCTTTATCTTTATTGCTAGACACTTTATATTCTGGTGTCTTCAGTGAAAATTATGCAGAGAATTAT
>CALIJD010000192.1 GCA_938017885.1 uncultured Granulicatella sp. | reverse complement strand
GGCCGTCCTGTAACTGGACCAGGAAACCGTCCATTGAAATCATTGAGCCACATGCTTAAAGGGAAACAAGGTCGTTTCCGTCAAAACCTACTTGGTAAACGTGTAGACTACTCTGGACGTTCTGTAATCGTAGTAGGACCAAACTTGAAGATGTACCAATGTGGTCTTCCTAAAGAAATGGCGATTGAATTATTCAAACCTTTCGTAATGAAAGAATTAGTTGAACGTGAAATCGCTGGAAATATTAAGAGTGCTAAACGTAAAATTGAACGTTTAGATGACGATATTTGGGGAATCCTTGAAGAAGTCATCCGTGAACACCCAGTTCTATTGAACCGTGCACCTACACTTCACAGACTAGGGATTCAAGCGTTTGAACCAACTCTAGTAGAAGGTCGTGCAATCCGTCTTCACCCATTAGTGTGTGAAGCCTACAATGCCGACTTCGACGGTGACCAAATGGCGGTTCACGTACCACTATCTCAAGAAGCTCAAGCAGAAGCTCGCTTACTGATGTTAGCAGCTCAAAACATCCTAAACCCTAAAGATGGTAAACCAGTAGTTACACCATCTCAAGACATGGTTTTAGGGAACTATTACTTAACAATGGAACAAGAAGGCCGTGTTGGGGAGGGTATGTTCTTCAAAGACATGGACGAAGCAGTATTAGCTTATAACAATGGTTATGTACATTTACACAGCCGTATTGCAGTTCCAGCAAGCTCACTTGCTCATAAACCATTTACAGATTGGCAAAAAGAGAGAATGATGGTCACAACTGTTGGTAAATTATTATTCAACGAAATCATGCCAAACGAATTCCCTTACTTAAATGAGCCAACAATGGAAAACTTAGAAGTAGCTACACCAGATAAATACTTCTTAGAGCCAGGAGCAAACATCAAAGAAGAAATTGCTAAACGTGATATCGTTTCGCCATTTAAGAAGAAAAACTTAGGTCAAATCATCGCAGAAGTGTTCAAACGATTCCATATCACTGAAACTTCAATGATGTTAGACCGTATGAAAGACTTAGGATATAAATTCTCAACTCGTGCTGGTTTAACAGTAGGGATTGCAGATATTTCAGTTGCAGATAACAAGAAAGAAATTCTTGAAGATGCACATAAACAAGTCGACAACATTTCTAAATTATTCCGTCGTGGTTTAATTACAGATGACGAACGTTATGAACGTGTTATCGAAACATGGAACAAAGCGAAAGATGATATCCAAAAAGCGTTAATTCGCACATTAGGTTCTCGTAACCCAATCTTCATGATGAGTGACTCTGGAGCCCGTGGTAACATCTCTAACTTTACTCAGCTTGCTGGTATGCGTGGACTTATGGCCGCTCCTAACGGTAAGATCATGGAATTACCGGTTACATCAAACTTCCGTGAAGGGTTAACCGTTATGGAAATGTTCTTGTCTACTCACGGTGCTCGTAAAGGGATGACCGATACGGCCTTGAAGACAGCCGACTCAGGTTACTTAACTCGTCGTTTAGTAGACGTTGCGCAAGATGTTATCATTCGTGAAACAGACTGCGGAAGCGATCGTGGTTTAACAATTACTGCGATTAAAGAGGGAAATGAAGTCATTGAAACACTTGAAGAACGTATGTTAGGACGTTACGCACAACGTTCAGTGAAACATCCTGAAACAGGTGAAGTGTTAGTAGCACGTAATGAAATCATTACTGAAGATATTGCTCGTAAGATTATTGAAGCTGGAATCGAAGAAATTACAATTCGTTCAGCCTTCACATGTGATACAAAACATGGTGTATGTAAATACTGTTACGGACGTAACTTAGCTACAGGTTCAGAAGTTGAAGTTGGGGAAGCAGTTGGTACAATTGCCGCTCAATCAATCGGGGAACCTGGTACACAGTTAACAATGCGTACGTTCCATACCGGTGGGGTTGCCGGAGACGATATTACTCAAGGTTTACCTCGTATCCAAGAAATCTTCGAAGCGCGTAATCCTAAAGGGGTTGCGACAATCAGTGAAGTAGCGGGTGAAGTCGTTTCTATCGAAGAAAATGCTGGAAGTCGTACAAAAGAAATTACGATTAAAGGCTCTACAGATACTCGTTCTTACACAGTTCCATTTACAGCTCGTCTAAAAGTGGAAGAAGGACAAATCATCGATCGTGGTGCTCCATTAACAGAAGGTTCTATCGATCCTAAAGAATTATTACGTGTTCGTGATGTATTATCCGTTGAAAACTACTTATTACGTGAAGTACAAAAAGTATACCGTATGCAAGGGGTAGAAATCGGCGATAAACACGTTGAGGTAATGGTTCGTCAAATGTTACGTAAAGTTCGCGTAATGGATCCAGGTTCAACAGAAATCCTTCCAGGAACATTACTTGATATTGCAGACTTTACAGAACGTAACCGCTCTGCAATCATGAACGGTGAAGTACCTGCGACAGCTCGTCCTGTATTATTAGGTATTACAAAAGCTTCATTAGAAACAAACAGCTTCTTGTCTGCTGCATCATTCCAAGAAACAACTCGTGTCTTGACAGATGCTTCTATCCGCGGCAAGAAAGACCACTTACTCGGATTGAAGGAAAATGTTATCATTGGTAAGATCATCCCTGCTGGTACAGGTATGGCTCGTTACCGCAATATGGAAACAAGTACTTCAGAACCAGTATTATCAGTGGAACAAACAGAAGTTCTTGTTGGAGAACCAACTCCTTCTGAAGAAGACACAAATGAATAATCTGTGAATTCGAACACCCTATTGATATCTATCAATAGGGTGTTTTTTCTTAGATTATTCATAGAAGTTTCTTTGAAGTTCTAACAAAATAGTGTATAATAGCGGAAACTTAAGAATGGAGTGAAAAAATGAAAAAAACAACAAAAATCTTAAGTCTTGCAGCCGCAAGCCTATTAGCAGCCTGTTCAAATCAAGCTGCACCAGCAAAAGAAACTACGACTGCTGCTCCTGAAACAACAGTGCAACAGACAACACAAGCTCCTGCTACAACTGTGACAGCCACTACAAGTACAGCTAATACAGCTACTACTTCAAGTGCTACGACAAATTCTAGTCAGTCTATGGGAAGTCAAAATGCAATGCAGAAAGAATTGATTGATACTTTCAAAAAAGCATTCCCTGATTTAGACATTACCACTATCGAATTTGTAAATGGGATGTATTACGAAATTGAAGCAATCAACGACACAAAAGAATATACGTATCGCTATGATAAGGCTACAAAAACATTCTCTAAATATGCTGAAGTACCGGCTGATCCAGGTGAAAGAAATGAAGAGAAAATTGACACAGCTTCATTGAAACAAGTGGATGATATGGCTGCTGTCGCTTAAAAAGAATATCCTAACGGTTCTATCCGTGAGTGGAGTGTTGACAGAGATGATGGTGAAGTCATTTGGGAATTTGACATTTATCTAGGTGCAAATGATGATGTTACTGTTAAAGTTTCGAATGCTACAGGAAAAGTAACAGAAATCGATCGTTAAGAAATATTCCTTACCCCGTCA
>CALIJD010000191.1 GCA_938017885.1 uncultured Granulicatella sp. | reverse complement strand
TATAAAATTACTGCGAATACTTTTATAAGCGAAGAATCCCATATCGATGCTTTAAATCGAGTTGTTTCGAAAGAAAACCCTTATGCGGCGATTCAAGATTACAAAGAGTCTCATAAACAAGCTTATAAGAACTTGGAAAAGATTCAGCCGTTTTATAATAAGGAGTTTATTATCAATCAAGCGAACCGTTTAGAAGAAAACCATGCTTTTAATCAAAAAGAAATTTTATCGGTTACTGCGATGAATCAAACAAATTTTGTAACGGATTTAAGTCAAGCCGATCGTATCCTCGTTCATTATGCAGATAAAACGAAAGAATTCTATACTTTAAGAGAAAGTACTGAAGGGATTTCGAATGTTAAAGAATACGATATTGTGGAATTAGGGATTAAATATACGCCGAATATTGTTGATAAAAACCATAGTTCATTGATTCATGACATTGTTGAAAAATTAACTTCAGTAGAATTACAGTCGAATGATGTGTATCAGTATCTTGAAAAACGTCAAAAACCTCAAGATAATACGATTGAGAAAAAACGTGAATATGTAAAAGATCTTTATTTAGAAGAAAGCTTTGCACATGTAAAAGAAAACTTAACAACGTTTGTGACTAAACTAGTTCAAAACGAAGACCATCAATTGAATGAATCCTCTGCGGCAAAACAAATGATTCTTGATAAGGTAGAAAAAAATAAAGCGGCATTAATGCTAGGAATGGCCTATTTACATCGTTATTATGGGGTTCATTTTGACCAATTAAATATTAAGGAATTAATGCTCTTTAAACCTGATTTTTATGGAATTAATTCGGATGTATTGGAAAGATTGATTGAGATTGGTTCTAAAGAAAGTACATTAAAAGGAAATCGTACTTTTGACGCCTTTGGAGAAGCATTAGCGAAACATACATTAGCTAGAAATTTAGAAGAATTTTTAAATTATAACCGTCAACTATTGACTGAATTTAAGAATATGAATGATTGGTTTATTGATGCAACCAAGGAGAAAGTTTATATTGTAGAACGTGCTTCGAAGATGGAAGGATTAAAATATGTAAAATATCGCATATTTGATAATTTAAGTGTTCCTGTGCATAGAAGAATGATTTTGCCTTTATTAAATGTAGAGAAGGCAAAGATGTTCTTGATTTCAAATTACAATACTCTTACGATTGGTTCTGCGGATAAATATAGAAAGACGATTGAAGAAATGAAGGCAGAGATTAATTTAGTAGCCGATCGTCAGCTCAATTATTTAGATTTCTGGTATCGTTTAGCCATCGATAAAGTAAAAGGCAGACTCGCTAAAGATACGGTAACTCCAATTTGGGAAGGATATAATGTTCATGGACAAGGATGGCCGGATAAATACGGCCGTTATGGACAGCCAAATGTCTATGCTCCAATTCGAGAATTTTATGGGCCTGTTGGGGATTACTATGGAGACAATGGTGGTTATGCAGGTGCTTATGCATATATTTACGCAAATCCTCATCCAACTGAAAAAGTTGTCTTTGTAATGTCTGACTCCATTAGTGACTATGGAGTTTCTGCCTATACGCATGAAACGACACACATTAATGACCGAGTGGTATATCTTGGTGGTTATCGTCATAGAGAAGGAACAGGTGTTGAAGCTTTCGCACAAGGGATGCTCCAGACGGCTGTACCAGGAGGTATGGGCGAATATGGATCGTTAGGATTGAACATGGCTTTTGAACGTCCAAATAATGGTGACCAATGGTATAATCCTAATCCAAATGAACTGCATTCGCGTACGGAAATTGATCATTATATGAAGGGATATAACGACACCTTAATGCTACTGGATTATTTAGAAGGTGAATCTGTTATTAAACAAAATAACCAAAGTTTGAATAATGCATGGTTTAAGAAAGTAGATCGTGAACTTCGAAATGCGAAGCAAAATCCAAATGATCAATATGATAAAGTTCGCCCACTCACCCAGGAAGAAAAAGAAATTCAATTACGTTCAGTGAATGACTTAGTGGATTATAACTTTATTACCAATCGAGATTTCGATAATCGCATTTTCAAGCCGGATGATTATGATTCTGCATATGTGAACGTCCGTATGACAGCTGGTATCTATGGTGGCAATACAAGTAAAGGTTCTCCAGGAGGGTTATTATTTAAACATAATACATTCCGAATGTGGGGATATTTTGGTTATGAAGAAGGCTTTATTGGCTATGCTTCTAACAAATATAAGAATGCTGCAGACGTAGAGAAAAAAGTACTTAGCGATGAATTTATCATTCAAAAAATTTCTAAAGGTCGTTTTAATAATTTAGAAGATTGGAAGAAAGCCTATTTTGATGAAGTTGTTCAACAAGCTAAAAAAGGACTCCATTCATTTGAATTAAACGGAAAAACGATTAATAGCTATGAAGAATTACAAACACTATTTGAGGAAGCTGTTCAAAAAGATCTAAGAAGTTTGAAGAATGGTTCGGTAAATCCTCAAAATGTGGTTGAATTAAAGGCAAAAGTATTCAAACAATTATTGAAAGCAACCAATAGCTTTAAAGAAGAAGTATTAAAAAAATAAAAATACTTAAATTGCTTTTCATATCAAAGTTTGTTATAATTACAGAACGTGAGTATTAGAAATGATACTCTCCTTGCTTACTGAAAATTCAGTAGGCCAAAAGTCCATAAGGAGGTGACAGTCAATGAGTCAAACATCAAAATACGAGATTTTATATATCATCCGTCCAAACATCGATGAAGCTGCTAAAGCTGAATTGGTTGCAAGATTTGATGCTGTTTTAACAGACAACGGAGCAGTTGTTGTTGAATCTAAAGACTGGGCGAAACGTCGTTTTGCATACGAAATTAAAGATTTCCAAGAAGGTATCTATCACTTAGTGAACATCACTGCTGAAGATGCTGCTGCAATCGATGAATTCGACCGTTTAGCGAAAATCAACAATGACATCTTACGTCACATGATCGTTAAATTAGAAGCATAATTGTTTATTGTAAGTAAACAAAAATCTTGAAAGGAGTAAGAATTAAATGATTAATAATGTTGTATTAGTTGGACGCTTAACACGTGCCGTTGATTTACGTTATACTTCAAACGGAACTGCTTATGCGAGCTTCACTATTGCAATTGATCGTCGTTACCAAAACCAAAACGGTGAACGTGAAACAGACTTTATCAACTGCGTGATGTGGCGTAAAGCTGCAGAAAACTTTGCGAATTTCACTCGTAAAGGCTCACTAGTAGGAATTGAAGGACGTATTCAAACTCGTAGCTATGATAACCAACAAGGCCAAAAAGTTTATGTGACTGAAGTGCTAGCTGAGAACTTCTCATTATTAGAATCACGTAATGTTACTGAACAACGCCCTGCAAATGATCAAAGCTCACAAGGTGGATTCCAACAAAATCAAACGAATAACTTTAATCAATTTAACACTCCTACTTCATCATTCGGTGGTGGAATGTCTGATCCATTCTTAAGTAATGGAGAGACAATCAACATTTCAGATGATGATTTACCATTCTAAAGTTTAAAAGGAGGATACCATAATGGCTCAACAACGTAGAGGTGGCGGTCAACGCCGTCGTAAAAAAGTTTGCTACTTCTGTGCAAACCACGTAGACTACATTGATTACAAAGATGTAGAATTATTAAAACGTTACATTTCTGAAAAAGGTAAAATCTTACCACGTCGTGTAACAGGTACTTGTGCTAAACACCAACGTACTTTAACTGTTGCAATCAAACGTGCTCGTATCATGGGATTATTACCATTTACAACAGTTGACTAATTAACAAAAAGGATTGAGATTTTCTCAATCCTTTTTTGTTTTATAAAGGTGTATCCTATTAAAAGTCAATTTTTATTTGTTTAGATTAAAGCAGTATCATTATAAAAAATCGAATACATATAAAAGAATGTTTCACGTGAAACATTTGTACCCCTACCCTCTCTCTAAATTGTTTCACGTGAAACAATTTTAGAGAACTGACGAGGGGCCAAAACTATGGTAAAATAAGCTATAGAGAAAGAAGGTGCAAGAATGAAGAAAAGCCTAAAAGAACATATTAAGGCTTTACCGACATTTCTTAAAAGTGAAACAATGAAGAAATACGGATTCTCATTTATAGCAATTATTCTCTGTATGCTGGTTTTGGCATACGTAATGAATATATGGATGGGCCTTATCCTTACTTTATTTGTTATTTTATTAGGAATACTCCTCTATTCGTTCGCAAACTACATTATTCAGGAAACGAATCATTATGTAACAAACTTATCGTATAAAATCAATAAAGGTTCGCAAGATGCCTCAATCAAAATGCCAATAGGAATGCTTTTACTAGATGAAAATGGAGAAATTCAATGGATTAATCCTTATCTGCAAAAGTATTTCGAACGCAAAGAACTATTAGGGTTTAGACTCGAAGTAATTGATCCAGATTTAGCTAATATTGTAAAAAATCTTGATGATGATTATGATAATGTAGTCCATTGGAAAGATAAATACTTCCAAACAGTCTACCATAACGATATTGGAATGCTTTACATGATGGATATTACGGAATATGCGTTAATTAAAGAAACGTATTTAGACGAAAGGCCTGTATTTGGACAGATTTTCGTCGATAATTTTGCTGAAGTCTCTCAATCGTTGAGCGACCGTAAGAAATCAAACTTGAATAACTTCGTGACGAATCAGCTTACTAGCTGGGCCAATCATAATAATATCTACTTAAAACGTGTTAGTTCAGACCGTTTTGTTGCATTTTTAGATAAAAACATCCTTTCTGAACTTGAAAAAACGAAATTTGAGATTATAGACCGTGTCCGTGAGACAACAGCTCAACAAAATACCCCACTAACAGTAAGTATGGGGTTCTCATATGCAGATGATACTCAAGAAGAGATGGATTATGGTGCAATCGCTAAATTTGCGCAAGATAACCTTGATTTAGCCTTAGGACGAGGCGGTGACCAAGTCGTTGTACGTTCTAAAAACGAAGAAACTCGCTTCTATGGTGGTAAGAGCAACCCGCTAGAAAAACGTACAAGAGTGCGTTCTCGCATGGTTTCTCAAGCGTTAGAAAACCTTATTGCAGAAGCGGATCAAGTAATGGTTATGGGCCACCAATATCCAGATATGGATAGTATTGGTGGATGTTTAGGTATTCGAAGAATCGCTAAAATGCACGGTAAAACCTCTTGGATTGTTACAAATCCAGAGCAGTATTCGCATGATATTAAGAAATTGATAGAAGTGATTAAAAAAGATGAACTTCTCTCTTCTGCTATTGTAAATCCAGAAATGGCAGAAGCATTAATAACTGAAAATACACTTGTTATTATTGTCGATGTAAGTAAGCCTTCCCTGTGTGCTGCTCCGTCTATTGTTAAAAAGGCGAATAAACTAGTTGTTATCGACCATCACCGTCGTGGAGAGGAATTCCCTGAAAATCCTGACTTGGTTTATATTGAACCGTATGCTTCATCTGTTGGTGAATTGATTACAGAATTGCTAGAATATCAATCTGAAGAAGCTGAAAAAATTCAGCCAATCGAAGCCACCACATTGCTTGCTGGTATTATTGTAGATACGCGTAATTTCACTCTTCGTACAGGGTCTCGTACCTTTGATACGGCTAGTTATTTGAAATCCGTTGGTGCGGATACAATCCTTATCCAACGATTATTAAAAGAAAATGTAGATACGTATTTAATGCGAAGTCATTTGTTAAATTCACTCGAAATGCTTCCTAACAATGTCGGAATTGTTCGCGGAGAAGAAAATACCGTTTATCCTACCGTCGTTGCAGCACAAACGGCCGATATGATGTTGTCGATGGAAAACATTGATGCCTCATTTGTTGTAACTAAACGGAATGATGGCCGTATTGGAATTAGTGCGCGCAGTCTTGGAAATAAGAACGTCCAACGTATAATGGAAAAAATGGGTGGGGGCGGACATTTATCGAATGCTGCTACTCAGTTATCGGATATCACGATTGAAGATGCAATCCGCCAATTAATTCAAGTCATTGAAGAAATTGGTAGTGAAATTAACTTATAATTAGGAGGAAGAAACATGAAAGTAATTTTCTTAAAAGATGTAAAAGGCAAAGGTAAAAAAGGCGAAGTTAAAAATGTAGCTGATGGTTATGCACAAAATTTCTTAATTAAGAACGGTTTTGCAAAGGAAGCTACTTCAGCAAACCTTGCGACTTTATCAGGACAAAAGAAAGCCGAAGAAAAACATAATGCTGAATTATTAGCTAAAGCCAAAGAATTAAAAGAGTTCCTAGAACGCGAAGAAACAGTAGTTACCATTAAAGCTAAAGCAGGCGAAGATGGACGTTTGTTCGGAGCAATTCCAGCAAAACAAATTGCGGAAGAATTCAATAAAACTTTTAATGTAGAACTTGATCGTCGCAAATTCGAATTAGCAGCTCCAATTCGTGCGCTAGGATACACTCGTGTCCCTGTTAAATTACACCATGATGTTCAAGCGATTATGACAGTGAATATCGTCGCTCAATAAAGATAAAAATTAGAAAAGAGATTATCCCACTTGGATAGTCTCTTTCTTTTTACAAAACATGTGATAAAAATCACAAATTAATTAAGTTATCTTTTATTTTGAGCCCAATCTTCTGTTTTATTAGGGTGTTTTGTGATACAATGAAACTGTATTTTTATGGCTATTTTTAGTAGAAAGGGTGTTTGAATGGAAGAACTATATCCAAATTTAGTTCCGCCACAAAATCTAGAGGCAGAAGAGGCCGTTTTGGGTTCAATTCTTTTGGAACAAGACTCGATTATTTCGGTCATGGAGTTCCTTGTCCCCGATGATTTTTATCGCGTTGCTCATCAATTGATTTTTGCCGCGATGATTGAATTAAATCAAAATTCGGAAGCGATCGATCCAATCACCGTTTCAGAAAAATTAAGGCAGAAGAATCAAATTGAAAATGTGGGTGGAGAAGCAGGTATTATTGAGCTTCTTGATAAAGTTCCGACAGCAGCCAACGTAGAATTTTACACTCAAATTGTTTTAGAAAAATCAACTCGTCGTAAGTTAATTAAAACATCGACGAATATTGTAAAAAATGCGTACCAAGAAGATGAAACAATTGCAAATGTTTTAGATACTGCTGAAAGAGATATTCTTTCTGTGTCTGAAGGTCGTAATAAAGCTGGATTCATTCCAATCCGCGATGTTTTACATGATGCATATGAAAGTCTTGAAGAGCGCTCCAAAAATAATGGAGAAGTTACAGGAATTGCTACAGGGTACATTGGTTTGGATCGAATGACTTCTGGACTTCATGCTGATGAGCTAATTATTTTAGCAGCACGTCCTTCTGTCGGGAAGACGGCTTTTGTATTAAACATTGCTAAGAACGTTGCGGTTAATTTGAATGAAACAGTTGCGATTTTCAGTCTTGAAATGGGGGCAGAGTCTTTAGTAGAACGGATTATCTGTTCTCATGCGAGCATTAATGCAGGACATTTGAAAACAGGGAAATTGACTGATGAGGAATATACGCAATATTTCGTGGCGACAGGGGTCCTTGCTGAAGCTCCTATTTATATTGATGATACTCCAGGAATTCGTGTGTCAGAGATTCGTGCGAAATGTCGTCGTTTGAAACAAGAGCGAAATAATCTTGGCTTAGTAGTGATTGATTACTTACAATTGATCGAAGGAAACGGAAAAGAGAGCCGTCAACAAGAGGTTTCTGAAATTTCTCGTAATTTGAAAAAATTAGCGAAGGAATTAAAGGTTCCAGTTATTGCACTTTCTCAATTATCTCGTGGAGTGGAACAACGTCAAGATAAGCGACCAATCATGTCGGATATTCGTGAATCTGGATCTATCGAGCAAGATGCGGATATCGTAGCGTTCTTATATCGTGATGATTATTATCGTCAAGAGCCAGATGAAAATGGACATGTTCCAGAAGTGGAGCCAAATAGTACCATTGAAGTCATTATTGAGAAAAACCGTAGCGGTCCACGTGGAACGGTTGAATTGAACTTCATGAAAGAATTTAATAAGTTTACAAATTTAGTGCCAGATGAAATTCAGCAAAGAGCTCCAATGGCATAGTAAAATTAAAAAAATAGAAGAGGTGCGTCAAATGTCATCAGTAGTAGTTGTTGGAACACAATGGGGAGACGAAGGAAAAGGTAAAATTACAGATTTCCTCAGTGAAAATGCAGAAGTAATCGCTCGATATCAAGGGGGCGACAATGCAGGGCATACCATTCAGTTTAATGGGGTCACTTATAAACTTCATTTAATTCCATCCGGTATTTTTTCACCAGAAAAAATTAGTGTGATTGGAAATGGGGTTGTTTTAAATCCAAAATCTCTCATTACAGAACTTGCATATTTACATGAAAGAAATGTGACTACTGATAACTTACGTATTTCAGACCGTGCGCATGTCATCTTGCCATACCATATTCGCCTAGACCAATTACAAGAAGAAGCAAAAGGCGACAACAAAATTGGGACAACAAATAAAGGGATTGGACCTTGCTATATGGATAAGGCTGCTCGTGTTGGGATTCGTGTGGCAGACTTACTCGATAGAGAAGTGTTTGCTGAACGTCTAAAAATCAACTTAGCGGAAAAGAATCGTCTCTTTACTAAAATGTACGATTCAGAACCAATCGAGTTCGATGAGATTTTCGAAGAGTACTATGCATATGGACAACAAATTAAACAATACGTTTGCGACACTTCTGTCATTTTAAATGATGCATTAGACCAAGGAAAACGTGTGTTATTCGAAGGGGCACAAGGGGTTATGCTGGATATCGACCAAGGAACATACCCATTTGTAACTTCTTCTAACCCAGTAGCTGGTGGGGTAACGATTGGTAGCGGTGTTGGACCTTCAAAAATCAATAAAGTGGTTGGGGTATGTAAAGCGTACACTTCTCGTGTAGGGGATGGACCTTTCCCAACAGAATTATTCGATGAAATCGGCTCACGTATTCGTGAAGTCGGACGCGAATACGGTACAACCACTGGGCGTCCAAGACGTGTTGGTTGGTTCGATAGTGTAGTAATGCGTCACTCTAAACGTGTATCAGGCATTACAAACTTAAGCTTAAACAGTATTGATGTTTTGACAGGCCTCGAAACAGTGAAAATTTGTGTAGCTTACCGTAAGCCAAATGGAGAAGAAATTTCCCATTACCCAGCAAGCTTAGTCGAATTAGGACAATGTGAACCAGTCTATGAAGAATTACCAGGTTGGAATGAAGATATTACAGGATGCCGTTCACTAGAAGAACTACCTGAAAATGCACGTAACTATGTACGTCGTATTTCAGAATTAGTCGGCGTTCGCATTTCTACTTTCTCAGTAGGACCAGATAGAGAACAAACTAACATTTTAGAAAGTGTTTGGGCATAAAAAAGAATAGAGTAAAGGAAGATTGATATGAAGAAAATCTTAGTTGTAGATGATGAGAAACCAATCTCAGACATCGTCAAGTTTAGTCTTTCAAAAGAAGGCTTTGAAGTCATCACCGCATTTGATGGCGAAGAAGGACTTGCTGCTTTTCATGAAAAAAATCCAGATTTAGTCATTTTGGACTTAATGCTACCAAAAATTGATGGATTAGAAGTTTGTCGTGAAATTCGTAAAACAAGTCATGTTCCTATTATCATGGTAACGGCTAAAGATTCTGAAATTGATAAAGTTTTAGGTCTGGAATTAGGTGCAGACGATTACGTAACAAAACCTTTCTCAAACCGAGAATTAATAGCGCGTGTAAAAGCAAACTTACGTCGTCAACAATTAGCTCCAGCCGAAGC
>CALIJD010000190.1 GCA_938017885.1 uncultured Granulicatella sp. | reverse complement strand
TTTTAGTCATTGATTTCTAATGATTGTCGTTCTTCTTCGGTTAATGTTCTGCTCTCTCCTAACGCGAGACACTCATCTAGCTTGAGTGGCCCCATCGTGAGTCGCTCTAAATCTACAACGGATTTCCCACAGGCTTTTACCATTCGTTTCACCTGATGGAATTTTCCTTCTTTTAGATGTATCTGAACAACCGATTCATCCTGCGTCGTTGAAAGAATATCCAGACGTGCAGGCATGCACTCCGTCCCATCCGATAACACAATGCCCCTCTCAAAAGCAGCGGCATCTTCAGGAGTCATCACCCCTTCGATTCTTGCTTGATAGATTTTTGTGACGTGTTTCTTTGGTGAAAGAAGACGGTGTGCCAATTCTCCATCATTTGTCAAAAGTAATAATCCGTGCGTATCGATATCCAAACGACCAACTGGAAAGACTCCCTTTTTAAAATAGAGCGGATCGATTAAATCGATTACTGTTTTATGAAGATTATCTTCAGTGGCACTGACGACTCCTTTAGGTTTATTCATCATAATATAGACGAATTCTTCATACTGAATCTTTTCGCCATCGAATAAAATCTCATCCGTTTCGGGATTCACTTGAACTTTCCCATTCGTTACAACTTTCCCATTAACGGTAATTCTTTTGGCCTTTAATAAAGATTTGACCTCGGAACGAGTTCCAAGGCCACATTCTGCTAAACATTTATCTATTCTCATTATTTCATCCTCAATTTACGACGAATGCCACCGATACGAGCGCCAAGCATCTCATCTGCTAATCGATTCTTCAAGGTAATTAACCCGTATGTCGCTAATCCGACAAGACCAACTACAGCAACTGCAATTAAGGCACGTACTTTACCACCAATTGGCATGACTTGTTTAATTGCAAATAATGTAATCGCAGAAGCCACAGCCATTGCAAAAGAAGCAAGAAGCACTTGACCAAATTTCTTCAACACATAATTCAAATCGAATCGAGTCAATCGAAGAACGTGACGACACATATACAGTGTAGCCACGAAGAACGCAACCAAACTTGCAATTAACGGACCTGCTCCACCAAGGAAGTACATCATCATTGGTTGCCATAGCAATTTTATAATCACTGTAAATCCTAAAGCTTTAATTGCGATGATATGTTGTTCCATCGATTGTAAGATGTATGTGAACGTTACAAATAATCCTAAGAACACACACATGATACATGAGACGATTAGTAAATACGTTCCAGTTGGGTCTGGTGAATAGAACACATTATAAATTGGTTCCGATACAATCGCCATCCCGACAGAAGCTGGAATCATAATATACGCAAATAATCCAAGATTATTCGCTATGACGCGTTTGACTTCTTCACGATCATTCACAGAATAATGAGCCGCAAGCAGTGGTAGTGCCGCTGTTGAAATACTCATCGCTAGCGAAATGACAATCATAATAATCTTATTCGCATTAAATCCAAATAAGGTGATGAGTTCTTTTCCTTCTTCAAAAGAGTAAGTCGTAAAGATTGGCACAAAACGTTGGAAGGTTTCTTGGTCAATCAAACTGATGATTTGAATACTTGAAGTGACTAATACGAAAGGTAGAGCTTCACGCATCACTTCAAAAATAATTTTCCAGAAACTTAATGGACGTTCAGGGCGTCCTTCTTCCATTAATTCCATCATCCCTTTATGATCACGGAACATTTTATACGCTAAGTATAAGAACGCGATGACCGCACCAACAAAGGCAGCAAAGGTTGAATGGGCTACTGCAAGAACATATCCGCCAGAAACGACACGCATTACAAAATACGTTAGTCCTAACATATATAAGATACGAACTA
The DNA here is from genome assembly GCA_938017885.1 of uncultured Granulicatella sp. Classification (GTDB taxonomy): domain Bacteria; phylum Bacillota; class Bacilli; order Lactobacillales; family Aerococcaceae; genus Granulicatella. The sequence goes on along the minus strand of CALIJD010000190.1, from coordinate 358 downwards.
CTTGTTCCCATAATTGAGATTTAGCAGAAGCAGCCATCTCATTATATCCTTGATAGTATCCACGCATTAAGCTAAGTGGGGGAATAATGAGTACTGCAGGCGTTAACGAACGGATGACCATAATGCTGTCAGCAACTTCTTCAGGCGTCGCCCCTTTTGCAAATAGCGGCGCTGCAAAATACATTCCTGCTGCAAAGACAAACCCTAGGAACGTCATAAAGAGCATCGTTCCTTTAAACAATCGCCAACTCGTTTTATAATCTCTTCTTGCATGGTTGTCCGCTACGATTTTAGAAATCGCAACTGGAATCCCTGCTGTTGATATTTGTAATACTAATGCATAAATATTATAGGCGAT
>CALIJD010000189.1 GCA_938017885.1 uncultured Granulicatella sp. | reverse complement strand
TTTTCCCAGGATTCTATGGGGTAACAAAAGAAGGGAAAATCGTAACGTTCTCTCGTGGCGGATCTGATATTACAGGATCTATTTTAGCCAATGCCGTAAACGCTGAAGAATACGAAAACTTCACAGACGTAGATGCCATTTATGTAGCAAGTCCAAAGATTGTTCATAAACCACTCCCTATCGATGTATTATCTTATACAGAAATGCGAGAGTTATCATACGCTGGTTTTTCAGTATTCCATACAGAAGCACTTCTACCTTCCATCAAAAAAGGAATTCCAGTACATGTATGTAATACAAACAATCCTGAAGCAAGTGGAACCTATATTATGAAAGGGAAGGTGACTTCTCCAAGTGTTATTTCCGGTATTGCAAGCTCACCAGGTTTCGTAAGTATTTACGTGAAGAAATACTTAATGAACCATGAGATTGGTTTCCTTCGTAAAGTATTGACGATTTTTGAAGAAGAAGGCATTTCCATTGAACATATTCCAACGGGAATTGATGATGCGACAATTATCATTCGTGGGGAAGATGCTACTGATGAGCAATTAGAGTCTATTGTAGAGCGATTTTATGCTGAATTAGATGTAGACGAAGCAAGCTTTACACGTGGACTTTGCTTGATTATGTTAGTAGGGGAAGGGATGGTCAACATGGTCGGTACTACGGCTCGTGTGGCTTCAACTCTTGCTCGTACTCAAATCAATATTGAATTATATAACCAAGGGGTATCTGAGGTTTCGATGATGTTTGGTATTTTGGACCAATATGAAAAGAAAGCCATCCGTGCGCTATATGATGAATTTTTCGGTGAAGAAAAAGAATATCAAGTGGTGGAATAATTTTTCTTCTCCATATTAAAATGAAATGTTAACGGTTGTAATTAATCAATAGGAAGAGTAGAATATCGAATATATTCTGCTCTTTTTAATTTGAGCGCAGTATTTTTGTTTAGAATAGGAGGGACGAAGATGATTCGTTTCTTATTGAAAGATTCCATTCCAAAAAGGATTGCAGCAAGTTTTGCCATTGTGATTTTGGTGGGCTCGTTCCTACTCAATTTGCCGATTTCGCAAATAGCGACTTCACAAGCCACGTATTTTGACCATTTATTTACTACCGTATCGATGGTGTGTGTAACGGGTCTATTTACGCAACCAGTAGCTGAAACGTATAATGTTTTTGGCCAGATTATTTGTATGATTCTGATGCAAATAGGAGGCTTAGGATTGATGAGTATCATTGCCTTTTTCCTCTATGATTCTGGCAAGAAGATGTCCTTAGTCGATAAATTAGCCCTGCAAGATAGTTTGAACCGAGAAGATGGTCAGGATTTCAAAAAATATTTAACAACGATTTTTAAATATACTTTCGTTATTGAATTGATTGCAGCAGTTATTTTATCTTTTCGTTTCGTTCCTGAACTAGGAACCGGAAAGGGAATCTTCACAGCATTTTTCTTAGCCATCTCCGCTTTTTGTAATGCGGGATTTGATAATTTAGGTTCAAATAGTCTGATTAACTATGCAACGGATCCACTGTTGAATTTAGTCATTGCAGCTCTTATTATTCTTGGTGGGATAGGTTTTTCAGTTTGGTTTGATTTCAAAAACAGTTATTTATCTATGCGAGAATCTACAAAGAGCAAAAAGAAAAAATCATTCTACCGACGATTGCATTATCATACGAAGATAGTTCTTTGGCTAACTGGGATTATTCTCTTAAGCGGAACGGTTTTAACCATGTTGACGGAATGGAATAATCCAAATACGATAGGTAATCTATCATTTTTAGATAAATTGCTTGTCAGCTTCTTTCAAACAGTGACGATGAGAACGGCAGGATTTGCTTCGATTGATTACACAACAGCGCATCCAACTAGCCTTCTTTTATATTCTATTCAAATGCTAATTGGAGGTTCTCCTGGTGGGACTGCAGGTGGGGTGAAGACGACAACCTTCTTAGTGGTTCTCTTGTTTATTCGTTCAGAAGTATATGACGAGCGTATGATTCAATTTAGAAATCATCGTATTTCGCAAGAATTGGCGAGAAAAGCTTTAACGATTTTTATCGTATTTACTACATTAATTCTAACGAGTGTATTCTTACTCAGCTTAACAGATCCAGATGCGCCGTTACTATATACTTTATTTGAAACTATTTCAGCGGTATGTACAGTAGGAGTAACAGCGAATTTAACACCGACGCTATCTTTTCTTGGAAAAATTGTGATTATGCTGTTGATGTTTATTGGACGTATCGGACCATTAACGGTTCTGTTAAGTTTTTCAAACAGAAAGAAAAAAACACTCGACATGAAGTATGCAAAAGCACCATTAATAATTGGATAGAAAGTAGGAATTATGATGAGAAAAACAGTTGGTATTTTAGGATTAGGCGTATTCGGGATGACCATTGCTAAACAACTAAGTGACTATGATTGCGACATTATTGCTGTGGACCGTGATGAAATTAACGTCAATCGTATTGAATCGCTGGTCACAAAAGCAGTGATTGCTGATGTTACAGATGAAGATGTTTTAAAAGAAATTGGAATCGGTGATTGCGATACAGTTGTGGTTGCTACAGGTTCGAGTTTAGAAGCGAGCATTTTAGCAGTAATGCACTGCAGTCGACTTGGTGTTCCTGAAATTATTGCCAAAGCAAAAAGCCGTACAACAACAGAAATCTTAACGAAGATGGGTGCACAACGTGTGGTAAACCCAGAAAAGGAAACAGGAATTCGTCTCGTAAAGAACATTCTTCACCATAAACTAGCTGAGGTGATTTCTCTTGATGGCAATATCTCGCTTGTGGAATTTTATCCGCCAAAATCATGGGTTGGAAAACAACTAAGAGATTTAGACTTACGTAAAGATTATGATTTGAACTTAATTGGATATCGTGAAGGAAAGGATGAATCGTTAAATACAAAAGTGTTTGCAGATTTTCTCATTCGTGAGGATGTCATTCTTGTAGCGATTATCGGAACGGATAGTTTAGACAAAGCCACTTTCCTTGAAGACTAATTAACGAGATCAGGTGAATCAAAAGCGATTCATTTGGTCTCTTTTTCTTTAAAAATGGATTCAAACCCTTTCCAAAGCATCCATTTCATAGTACACTAGGACTATCAACTTTTTAGAAAGTAGGGATTATAATGGCCAATAAAAAACCATTAAGACGTGAAGAAGTTCCTGTAGAATTAACATGGGACCTTTCCGCAATTTACGAATCAAACGAAGGATTTGAAAAGGATTTAGAATTTGTAAAATCACAAATTCCTGCAGTAGCTGCTGCAAAAGATACAGCACTAAAAGACGGTGCTTCTTTACTAGCATTCTTAAATCTTTTAAACGTAGTGGATGATAAGATTGAAACAGCTTATGTTTACTCACATTTAAAAGCAGACCAAGATACTTCAAATAACGAAAATCAAGTCTTAAACCAACGTGCGTTCTCTACATATATTGATTTTTCAGGCGCTTCTGCATGGTTTAGTCCAGCAATCTTAGCATTATCCGATGAAGAGTTCGAAGAGTATTTCAAACAAGAACCAGGATTAGAAGACTTCCGTGTATTATTAGAAACAGCGCGTATTAAAAAAGGTCACGTGCTTTCAGATAAAGAAGAAGCTTTATTATCAAAAGCCAGTGAAGTGTTCCAAGGTGCAAGCAAAACGTTCAATTTATTAAATAACGCTGATATCAAGTTTGACGAAATCACAACTGAAGATGGCGAAAAAGTTGAATTGACAAACGGAAACTACTCAGTATATATCGAATCTAAAAATCAAGCTGTTCGTAAGGAAGCATTCAAAACATTATATAAACCATACATCAATTTAAAAAATACATTCGCAAGCACACTTGGTACAGAAGTGAAAGGTCATAACTTCAGCGCTCTAGTGCATAATTATGACTCAGCACGCCAAGCAGCACTTGCTTCAAACCAAGTTCCTGAAGAAGTGTACGATGCTTTAGTAGAAGTGGTAAACGAAAAATTACCATTACTACACCGTTATATCGCATTACAACAAAAAGCATTAGGCTTAGATGAATTGCATATGTATGACTTATACGTACCAATTACTGGAGACGCTCCAATTAAATATAATTACGAAGAAGCAGCAAAAGCAAGTCGTGAAGCCTTACTACCACTTGGGGAAGAATATGCTGAAATTATGAAAAAAGCTTATGCTGATCGTTGGATCGACGTTGCTGAAAACATCGGTAAACGTAGTGGTGGATACTCAAGTGGGGCATACTCAACAGCACCATACATCTTGTTGAACTGGCATGATGAATTATCAAACTTCTTCACATTAGTTCACGAGTTAGGACATAGTGCTCACAGCTACTTCACTCGTAATACACAACCAAAACAATACGGAGATTACTCAATCTTCTTAGCAGAAATTGCTTCTACAACAAACGAAAACATCTTAACAGATTACTT
>CALIJD010000188.1 GCA_938017885.1 uncultured Granulicatella sp. | reverse complement strand
CCCATGCAAAGTGGAACAATTTTTTCAATACTTAATTTTTTATTTGGATATTTATGATGGGCTGGAACGGACACAACGTAGAATTTCGCAGGGTCTTCAGCAGAAACACTTGAGAAAGCAATTTCCTTTGTTTCTTTCCCGATGTAGTATCCATCTTGTTTCACCATATTTTCTGAAACACCATCAATTTCAATGACGCCAGGGCCCCCAATATTAATCACACCCATTTCACGTCTTTGTAGGAAGTAGTCCACTCCTAACTCTGTTGATAATTCAATAGTTAATTTTCCTTCAACGGGCATTACCCCACCAAAAATCATGCGGTCGTTATGAGTATACGTCAACTTCACTTGATTTGGTTCGAATACTTTCTCAACTAAGAACTCCTTTCTTAATTGCTCCGTAGAATAATGTCTGATATCCTCTGGACTGTGTGTATATCTCGTTTCCATAGTTCTCCTCCTTAATTGATTCATAAAAGCTTTTTACTACCAAATGATTTTTCGCTTTTGGTAGCGCTCTCGCGTTCAGTCTAACACTAAACGGAACCAGTTTCAAGTAAAACTTAACGTGTTAACGCGTAAAGTTTTGTTTTTAAAAGGATTTTCTGTCGGATTTCACAATGTAGAAATTAACTGCATACTTCAGAAACACCATAAAATAGATATAAATCGGAATCTAAAAACAGTTCATAACCCCTATTTTCACAAATTAAGATGCCAACATATTTTTTTTATTTTTTTCAAAAAAAGATGCAATAAGAAAAATCTTATTGCACCTTTAATGAATGAACGACGACTAGATTTTGGTAATTCTAGTTTTCGTTTTATTTATGAACGACTGATTTCAGATTAATCATTTAAATAGTTACCTTCTACTCCTAAAACATCACACACTTTCTTCAAGTCTGCTTTCGAAAGTACGTTATTTTCATAGAGGCTCTTTCCATTAACACGTTTTAATTCTAAGGCAATATGTGCTGCTTTATCGGCTGTTTCAATAAGACCAAAGCAGTCCTGATAGTCTTTTCCGGTTGAAAGCACTCCATGTTTTGCCCACACTACAAGGCGATGAGTTTCCAGTTCACGGGCTGTATCATCTCCGATTAATTGTGTTCCGGGGACCTCCCAAGGCAATACAGCAATTCCATCGTGGAATACAACGATAGATTCTGTTAATACGGACCATAAATCAAGAGTTAATGATTCACTCGTTACTTCATCTAATAATGAATAAATAACAATATTCGTCGCGTGATTATGAATCACAACACGGTGATTTGGATCTACTTTGAGACGCGCAGCATGAGCTAATATATGCATGAAGATTTCACTGGTTGGACGTTTCCCTGTCACGAATCCCGCCACTACTCGGTACCCTTTTGGAGTCAATTGGATAATTCCAGTGTCCTCATGAGGTTGTAAACACAATGTTCTAAAGTGACTTCCTGAAGCGGTGATTAAGAGATATTCTCCTTGTACGTGCTCAGGGACATCAAGCACTTCCACTTCTTTTCTATTTTCAGTGTAATAAGTGTACGAGGTTCCTTCAAGGTCTGCTTCAATCGAACTGGCTTCCTCTTTTGTGAGAAGATAACTTACATTGCCACCA
>CALIJD010000187.1 GCA_938017885.1 uncultured Granulicatella sp. | reverse complement strand
ACTTAAGCCAAGAGAGAAGACGTCGCTTTCTTGGAAAAACAGCGAAAAAGAAATGAGGATTTTAATATGAAAAACATTTTATTTGTAGTAGGAAGCTTGCGTAAAGGAAGTTTTAACCACCAAATGGCTGAAAAAGCAGAACAACTTTTAGAAGGAAAAGCAACAGTATCATACTTAGACTACTCAAACCTTCCATTAATGAACCAAGATTTAGAAACTCCAGTGTTACCTGAAGTACAAGCAGCACGCGATGCTATCGGTAAAGCGGATGCTATTTGGATTTTCTCACCAGCTTATAACTTTGCTATTCCAGGAACAGTGAAAAATTTAATTGACTGGATGAGCCGTGCTCTAGATTTATCAAACCCAAGTGGACCTTCTATTTTACAAGATAAAGTAGTAACAGTATCTGCGTTAGCAGCAGCTGGTCATGATCAATTATTCGCTTCATATCAATCATTATTACCATTTGTACGTATGCAAGTAGTAGGTGATTTCACAGCTGCAACAATTAACCCAGAAGCTTGGGGAACTGGTGTTGTTACATTAAGTGATGAAGTAGTTTCAGGACTTGAAAAACAAGCTGAAGCATTATTAAATGCATAATTAAATTTCAAACTTAACTTAAAGAAGCAGTCTCTTTTCGAAGGAGGCTGCTTTTTTTTGAACATTATACGAACAGACATTTGCCCTAGAGCTTCCTGTTATGCTAAAATTGTCCTGATATAGACAAAAAAGGAGCATTATTCATGTATGAATATTTAAATGGAGAGTTAGCGCATATTTTACCAACAGCGATTGTTATCGATGTGCAAGGCGTAGGGTATCAAGTGGTCTTTGCAAACCCCTACCGCTTGCAAGATTCTCTGAAGAAACAAATTAAAGTTTTAGTACAACAGGTTGTTCGTGAGGATTCCATTACGTTATATGGATTTATTTCCAGCGAAGAACGTGAATTATTTCAACGTTTAATTAGTGTTTCTGGTATCGGTCCAAAGAGTGCAATGAGTATTTTAGCCAATGACGATACAGATGGATTCGTGAACGCTGTAGAAAGTGGGAATGTCACTTATTTAACAAAATTCCCAGGAGTCGGGAAGAAAACAGCGCAACAAATTATTCTTGACTTGAAAGGAAAGTTTGAAGCACTACCAGAGGAAACTACGAAAGCAGTTGTTTCAACGAACCAAGCCACTCTTGAAGAAGCGAAAGAAGCCTTACTTGGTCTTGGCTATTCTGCAAAAGAAATTACTAAGATTTGGAAGGCGCTTGAAGTAGCCGCTCCAAGTACCACTCAAGAGGCATTAAAAGTTGCCTTTAAACTATTGATGAAATAATGGAGGAATATCGTGGAGGAAGAACGTTTTATTGACCAAAACCCGCTTGACGAAGGAGAAGTACAAGCGGAACTATCATTACGACCACAGACGTTGCAACAATATATCGGTCAACAAAAAGTAAAAGAAGAACTTGCCATTTATATTCAAGCGGCTCGTAGTCGTTCTGAAGCATTGGACCACGTGTTACTATATGGACCTCCAGGACTTGGGAAGACGACACTTGCGATGGTCATTGCTAATGAATTAGAAGTGGGTATTAAGACAACCAGTGGTCCAGCGATTGAACGCCCAGGAGACTTAGTCGCTCTTTTAAACGACTTAGAAGCAGGAGATGTTTTATTTATCGATGAGATTCACCGATTGCCACGTGCAGTGGAAGAGATGCTGTATTCAGCGATGGAAGATTTCTTTGTGGATATCGTAGTCGGACAAGGGCCAACTGCGCATCCGGTGCATTTTCCATTGCCACCGTTTACGTTGATTGGAGCAACGACTCGTGCGGGGGCACTTTCTGCACCGCTTCGTGACCGTTTCGGAATCGTAGAACATATGGAATATTATGATGAGGCTTCTCTGTCTGAGATTGTCAAACGCAGCGCGAATGTCTTTGATAGTGAAATTAAAGATGAAGCCGCTCTTGAGATTGCGCTTCGTTCGCGCGGGACACCGCGTATTGCCAACCGTCTCTTAAAGCGAGTACGTGATTTTTCTCAAGTATACGAAGAGGGCATGATTTCTAAAGAGATTACGCAGCAAGCTCTAAAAGTCTTGCGTGTAGACGCTAAAGGGTTAGACCATATTGACCGTAAATTATTAACAGCGATGATTGACTTATATGATGGTGGTCCAGTTGGATTAGGTGCCATTGCAGCGAATATTTCAGAAGACGCTGAAACTATAGAAGATATGTATGAACCGTATTTATTGCAAATTGGATTTTTAAAACGAACATCACGCGGACGTGTGGTGACGCCAGAAGGATACGCTCACTTAGGGCGCTTATATCCTTTGTCGTAAGGAAGGAAATAGAAATGAACTATACAACTAAAGATTTTGACTTCGATTTACCCGAAGAATTAATCGCGCAAACCCCATTGAAAGACCGTACATCTTCACGTTTATTAGTGGTGAATAAGACAACACATACCATTGAAGATAAACATTTTTCTGACCTTTTAGATGAGTTGGAAGAAGGAGATACACTGGTTGTCAATAACACACGTGTATTGCCAGCACGTCTTTATGGAACGAAAGAAGAAACGGGCGCTCATATTGAGGTCTTACTATTAACAAATACGGAAGGCGACAAGTGGGAAACGCTAGTGAAACCTGCCAAACGTATGAAAGTGGGTAGTGTTGTAACTTTTGGAGACGGACGCCTCAAAGCTACAGTTATTGAAGAATTAGAACAAGGTGGACGTATTATCGAGTTTTCGTACGAAGGAGTTTTCCTCGAAGTATTGGAATCACTTGGTGAAATGCCATTACCGCCATATATTAAAGAACGTTTAGAAGATAAAGAACGTTATCAAACAGTTTATGCTAAAGAAAATGGATCTGCAGCAGCACCAACAGCTGGATTGCACTTTACTGAAGAATTAATGCAACAAATTCGTGACAAGGGCGTGAATATTGTTCCAGTAACGCTTCATGTTGGCCTAGGAACGTTTAGACCTGTTTCTGTGGATTCTCTTGAAGACCACAAGATTATAATGTGTCAAAAGAAACTGCGGATATGATTGAAGCTACAAAGAAAGCAGGCAAACGCGTCATTGCTGTTGGGACGACTTCGATTCGTACACTAGAAACAGTTGCTAGAGACAACGATGGGCATATCGTGCCTGCGAGTGGTTGGACAGATATTTTCATCTCTCCAGGGTATGAGTTTGGTGTAGTTGATGCGTTTGTGACGAATTTCCACTTGCCAAAATCAACGCTTGTGATGCTTGTCAGTGCTTACCTTGGTCGTGAATTCACACTAGAAGCGTATCAGCACGCCATCGAAGAACGTTACCGCTTCTTTAGTTTTGGCGACGCAATGTTTGTGCATAAATAATATAATAATAGACCTTCGGTCTAACTTCGAACCATAGGGATATCTTCATGGTAGAGATAATAGCTGTACCGGATTGAGCCTTTCGTCTCAATCCTACCGAGCTTCAAACTGACTCTAGGAAATGAATTTCCAGAGTCAGTAATTCACATCGGTTACTAATCGCTATTACTTCTACCATAGAATCCCTATGGTTCTTCGTTTGTCCTTGGTCTTTTGTGCAATTTATACATAAATATTTCTAAAGAAGGGAGATTCTTAATAGATGCTGATATGGTTAGTGAATACAAGAATGAAAAACGAGATTGTCGGTCAAATATTGAAGTATGGGGATGTCTTCAGGGTAGTGGTAATAGTTGTAACAGCTGGAGCCAAGGTCTCCCGCCTTCCGAGCCTCAAAGAATCTCTAGAAAATAAATTTTCAAGAGGCTCTAATTCGCATCGGTTACTGGTCACTATTACTCCTACCATAGAATCCCTATGCTTCTTCATTTGCCCACGGTCTTTTTGTGCTTTATATGAAATATTGCCAAAAGAAGGGGAACATTCTTGCTGTGTTCTTACTAGTGTAATTTTACGAGAAAAGAATTGCAATGCTCGAAAATAGGTCTAACTTTGTAGTGATAAAACAAATAAAAAAACAGAAGTTAAGGTTCAACTCTTAACTTCTGTTTTCTTTTGATTTCATAAATACGTGTTGGATGATAAAGATAGCTGCAGTTACGAGCACTCCTACAATTATGGCGCTTTGTACGTTGTAAGGTGTTTGAGAAAGTGCACTTCCTAAATAATAAGTCACTTGGCTAAGTATCAATCCCCATATGATGGTAACAATATATTTCACGGACAACCCTTCTTTCATTTCCCATTATAGTACAAGCAAGATTCTTTTGACAATAGATGGACCAAAAATCTTTCCAAATGGGAGCGTGAAATGGGAAGATATGCTATAATAAGACGACTAATACGAGAGGAGGAGCCCTATGCCATATACAACTTTACAAGTATTCAGTAGCTATTCATTACTTAAAAGTACGATTCGTTTAAATGAGTATGTTGCTACTGGAAATTTATTAGGTTATAAACAATTGGTACTAACAGATGATGGTGTAATGCATGGTGCGGTTGAATTTTATGAGCGCTGTATTCAAAAAGGCATTCAACCAATTCTAGGTTGTACATTCGAGACTGCATGGAAGAGTGATGCTTCTAAAAAAGAAATGCTTGTCGTCTATGCAAAAGGTGCGAAGGGCTACGAATCCCTCCTGAAACTCTCAACTCTTTATCAACAAGGATTCACTTGGACTAAGGAAATGTCTGAGTTGATTGTCACTCATAGCGAGGATGTAAAAATTGCGCTTCCTCCAATGGATAGTGAATGGGTGGCTGCCTATTCTAAAGGTAGACTTGAATCGGTTCTTGAATCTGTGAAGCACGAGTATCCTGGCGTAGAAATAGCTGTAGGAATTACTCGCGAAATGGTCGAACGAGGTGAGTTCGACAAGATGCGGGAAGGAATTGAAGTAGCTGGAGTTCTTCCTATTGCCTTTAG
>CALIJD010000186.1 GCA_938017885.1 uncultured Granulicatella sp. | reverse complement strand
GAGGCTCGTACATCTAAAATCCATATTTCTGCATTCTTTTTTGTTGGACGACTAAATCGACCTAATCCTTGGTAAAGTTGAAGAAGCATCATTTTAATAGAATAATGAGCAAAATAGGAACGATTCTGTTCTTTCATCTCCAATTGAACAATTTGTTGATGGGTTGTTACTGGATTTGGAAATGGTAATTTAGTAATTACTAAAGAGTTTATGGAAACTCCACCACTATCAAAGCCTTCCCAGAAACTGTATACTCCTAGTAAAATGGAATCACTCTTTTCTTGGAATCTTCTTTGAATTTTCCGTCCTAATTGAGATCCTTTTTGAGCTAGTAATTCAATATGATTCCTTTTACAATAATTAACCATCAAATCTTCTACTGCCATCAATGCCTCTATAGAATGCATTAAAACTAACATTCTTCCCCCATTACGTTCGTAAATTTGTTGAATACAATATGCGATTTGTTCGTGATATTGGTTACTTGAAGCTGCAGTAACAGAAACTAAGTCATTTGGAATAAAAATATGGTGGGCGGACAAATTCACTTTTGAGTCAATAATTGTAAGGTTCTCTTTTGCCTTTAAATCGTAAAATAAAGGAGTAAAAGTTGGAATTGTTGCAGAAATCCCTATTAACTTTTTAATTGTTTTCTTAAAATGATTAAAAACATGAGTAACTGAGTCAACTCTCGATACTTCTATTGTTGTTTGTCCAAATTGATCTTTTCTTTCAATGACAAAATACGAATGATTGGACTCTTGGAATTTGAGCAAGGAATCCTTCATTTCTTGTAATAATTGAATGCTATTCTCAAATAAACTTGTCTTTCCTGAATTTTCTTGAAGATAATTCATTAACTGAATAATGGATTTTGTGAACGCTCGAATCATTTCATGATGAATCGTTTCAATCCATTCTTCATTTGTAAAAACAATAGATTCCTTCAAATAATTTCCTCTATTCAATTCTTCAAACCAAGTTTCGTATAAGTCACAAATTTCTAAAAGTTTGCGGTTTATTGTTCTGGACAAATGCTCCTCATCTTTCGAAAAATTTGTCATCGAATTTAGATAGTAATCACTCCATAATTGTTGTAATAAGAACAAATTCGAGAATTTAATCGATACGGTTCCGTATTGTTCCAGTGAATGTTCAAACTGTTGCACTTCGTCTAAAAGAACAATTGGTTTCGTCTGATATGACATTGTAGACGCATAATGAATTAAAAAGGCATGATTTGTTACGACAATATTACTTTTTTGAACAGATTGAACAGCTTTAGTCCGATATAAACTTTCCTTTTTGGAATTCTCTTTCACACAAATATCTTTCCAAAGAGATGATTGGTATAGCACTTGATTACATTCTGATAAATCTCCTGTTTCTGTTTCAGTGATCCAAACAACTAAGCCCATAACTGACAAACTGACTCTTGGACTCTTGTCATTTTTTAACTGACTAATTTTGTAAGAGAAAGCTTCTAAATCAATATAATTTCTTTGTCCCTTTATTGAAACAATAGGATTTTTTAACTTTAAGGCACTTACTATTGGAAGTACACTATCTTCATACAATTGTTGCTGGAGTAATAAATTTGACGTAACAATCCAAATAGGATTTTGATTTGTGGCCTTTTCAAGAGCTGCAAGAAGATAAGCATATGTTTTTCCAGAGCCTGGCGGTGCTTCTATAAAATGAATAGGTTCCTCTTCTTCTAATGCTTCAAGAATTTTTTTAATAATTTTTCTTTGAGCATCATTATCTTTTAAAAATTGATTTTCAACTAATTGACTATAGGCATTCAACGCAGAAATTTTAGTGGTTGTTGGAAAACTTTTTTCTTCAAAAACCTTTTTCGATACTACAAAACCATGTTCTATTAAATCAGTATTACTATCCTTCCCTTTAGCAATATTAAAGGCATCCTTAAAAATATCTCCCGTATCCCCAATAAGCTCATTCGAAAATTCAACTAATTGTTCAAGAGTTACCTTAGAAAAACTACGAATTTTCTCTTGAAGTATTAAAAATAATTGGGCAGTTGCCTTAGCGTCACTTCCAGCTGTATGAACTTGAGTATGAGGAATTTTTAACATATTTGTTAAATCACTTAAACGATAACTGATAGCTGAAGGATAACAAATTTGAGCCAATTGAACAGTATCTATAAAAGGAACTTCTAACTCAATCCCTAGAGCCTCTTTTAAAGCAGCAATGATAAAAGGTCCGTCAAATCCAACATTATGGGCTACAAGAGTTCGACCTTCTAACAGATTGTAAATATTCATTGCCACTTCATCAAAATAAGGTGCTTTTTCAACATCAGCATTTGTTACACCCGTTAATAACTGTATTTCAAAGGGAATACTTTGCTCGGGATTTATATTTAAAGTAATATGTTCAACGATTTTATGATCAGTAATCAAGGTACACCCAAATTGAAAAATACGGTCCCCTTGCTCGTATTTAGGACCCGTTGTTTCTAAATCAATGACGGCATATTTTCTCTGCATTTGCAATCCCCCTTTCTCAGTATTCTCATCTATATTAGTGTACTAACTTCTTTAAAGGGTTGCAACCAACAAAATACACATTCGCTGACTATAGTTTATTTTTTTTCAAAAAAAAGAAGCTAGAGAGCACCTCTAGCTTCTTTTTAAATGATTTATATTTTAAACTGTTTTACCTTTATCCACCACTACTTGTACTTCTTCAGTTCCTGTAAGAACAGTATGCTGTTTGACAACTACACCTTTATCTGCAATCACATAATCTAGGTGAGCACCTGTCTTAATAATTGCATCCGATAAAATAATACTATTTCGTACAACCGCTCCTTCTTCTACGACGACATCACGGAAGATTATACTATTTTCAACAGTTCCGTTAATTTTCGATCCATCACCAAGTATAGATTCTTTTACAGCAGCGTTTTTTCCATAAATAGTAGGTACCGTATCTTGTACACGAGTAATAATATCTGTACCTGAGAGGAATACATCTTTAAGATTATTAAAATCTAACATATCCATATTTAAATCATAATAATCTTTGATATTATTAACAACCTTCAAATAACCTTTAATTTGATAAGCAAACACTCGTAAAGTTTCTAAATTTTTGGCAATATAATCTCTAAGAATATCTTCCCATCCTAGAGTTAATCCCTTCTTAACAATGCCATTGAAAAGTTCCTTGGTCAAAATGTAAATTTTTACTTGAGTTGCACAAATATTTTCTGACCCATCAAAATGATAAAGAGATTCATATACTTTATGATTTTCATCAAAAATGATTTGTGATTCACCAACATTAGGCTTTCTGTAAGTATAAGCTACAGTAATATCCGAGCCAGTATCTAAGTGGTATTGGAACATTTCTTTAAAATCAATATTTCCAATAATATTGGTATCCGCTAAAATAACAAATTCTTCATCTAAACTTTGTGTATAAACCATCGTGTTAGCTAAAGCCTCAATTTTATTCTGAGGAATTCGCGTCGATAAGTAATTAGACATAGGAGTAATAAATTTAAGCCCACGATTTTTTCGGTTCAAATCCCAATCCTTACCATGAGACATATGATCTAATAAAGATTTATAGTTATGGTTGGTAAGGACTGCAATATTATCAATGTTGGCATGCACAAGAGATGAAATCATAAAGTCAACCATACGATAGCGAGAGATTACTGGCAATGCAGCCGCTGTACGATTTCGAACTAATCC
>CALIJD010000185.1 GCA_938017885.1 uncultured Granulicatella sp. | reverse complement strand
CATTGATAATAATGTCATCTTCAATACGAACACCACCCACACCTGGAAGGTAAATTCCTGGTTCATTTGTAATCACATTTCCTGGTACAAATGCTTGTGTTGCAATACGAGAAACATTTGGTGCTTCGTGGATTTCAAGACCGATACCATGTCCTGTTGAGTGAGTAAAGTATTCTCCATATCCACGACTAGCGATATAATCACGAGAGATTTTATCTAATTCAACGCCTGTTTTTCCAGGGCCTGCTGCTTGGCTCACTTTTAATTGAGCTTGCAAGACAACATCGTGAATTTCTTTTAATTGATCGATGGGTTCACCTACTGCAATCGTTCTAGTCATATCTGACACATAACCATTGTAGTAGCAACCAAAGTCTAGTGTTACTAAGTCTCCAGTTTCAATCACTTTCGCACTCGCAACTCCGTGAGGCATTGAAGAACGAACCCCACTTGCAACGATTGTATCAAATGAAACTCCTGTCGCACCTAATCCACGCATATAGAAATCTAATTCATTAGCCACTTGGATTTCAGTCACACCTGGTTTGATGAAATCTAAAATATGTAAAAATGCAGCGTCTGAAATACGGCAAGCTTCACGAATCGTTTGGATTTCTCCAGCGTCTTTCACTTCACGAATTTTTTCGACAATGTTTTTTGTTGGAATTAATGCTGTATCAAATGCATCTTCAAAAATTTCTAATTGAGAAACTGAAACATGGTCTGCTTCAAACCCAACAAATTTTAAATCATTTTCGCGAATGATTTTTTCAAATGCTGGAACCCAACCTGTTTTGTGTTCAATCACATGAAATCCTTTTGCTTGTTGTTGAGCTTGTTGTGTGTAACGAGCGTCTGTAACAAAATAAGCATCTGTTAATGTGATTAATGCAAACCCAGTTGTTCCAGTAAAGTTGGCTAAATAACGTAAATTGTATGGACTATAAACAATGAATCCAT
Organism: uncultured Granulicatella sp.; assembly: GCA_938017885.1. Lineage (GTDB taxonomy): Bacteria > Bacillota > Bacilli > Lactobacillales > Aerococcaceae > Granulicatella. The sequence continues at coordinate 1,168 of CALIJD010000185.1, read as the reverse complement.
CAATTTCTTGTTCTTTCATGGAATTTCTTACTTTTTCTAAACGTGTCATAAACGATCCCTCCAATGAAAATGGTAACTTTAGTATAACAAAAAAGAGCCTAACAACAAAGTCAGGCTCCTTGATTTTACTCATTTTTAATACTGATTAAATCGTTCTAATCGACGAGTTACAATCTCCTCTTTCGATTTCTTCATCCAAAAATCTAATTGCACTTTTAATTGCTCACGTAATTCTAACGCAATTTGTTCATTAGTTTTTTTCTTCTCAAAAATCACTCGGTCAACAATTTTTTGATCTAGTAAATCATGACAAGTAAATTTCATGAGTTCAGCAGCTTGAGCAGCTTTTGATCCATCTTTCCACAAAATAGATGCAAATCCTTCAGGAGAAAGAATAGAATACATTGCGTACTCCATCATCCAAACTTCATTAGCGACTGCTAATCCTAAGGCTCCACCACTTCCACCTTCTCCACAAAGGATGGCGATAATAGGAACTTTGAGATGACTCATAATACGGAGATTATCCGCAATGGCCTCTCCAATTCCACGTTCCTCCGCAGTAGGCCCACAGAAAGCACCCGCAGTATTGATAAAGGTAACAACTGGTCGATTAAATTTCTCAGCTTGTTTCATCAATCGTGCACTTTTCCTGTACCCTTCTGGATGCACTTGACCAAAATTCGTTTTGAGATTTTCTTGAAGAGTATGTCCTTTTTCCATCCCAATAACGGTAACAGGAGTTCCATTTAAAGTAGCAATCCCACCTACTAAAGCTTTATCGTCGGCATAATAACGATCTCCATGTAATTCAATGAAATCGTCAAATACAGCTTTAATCCATTCTTTTGTCGTTGGACGTTTCACATCACGGGCCAACGAAACAATTTTCATCGGTTTCATGCATTTGACTCCTTTCTATGAAGTACAAGAAGTTTATGAATCGTTTTTTTCATTTTTTTACGATGAACCACTGCATCAATAAACCCTTGCTCTAGTACGGTTTCTGCAGTTTGGAAATCATCAGGAAGTTGTTGATTCATTGTTTGTTCAATAACTCTCTTCCCTGCAAATCCAACGATGGCTTTAGGTTCAGCAAGAATAATGTCTCCTTGCATCGCAAAGCTAGCTGTTACTCCACCAGTTGTCGGATCCGTTAATACGGTTA
>CALIJD010000184.1 GCA_938017885.1 uncultured Granulicatella sp. | reverse complement strand
AGGCGCGTTTTAATTCCTCTTTTGCATCAACGTCCAAGTGGTTTGTCGGTTCGTCGAGTACGAGCACGTTTGACTCTTCATTCATCAACTTACAGAAGCGTACCTTTGCTTGTTCTCCCCCACTTAGTACTTGCACTTGGCTCTCGATGTGCTTACTGGTTAATCCACAACGAGCGAGCGCTGCACGTACTTCTGGTTGTGTCATTGATGGGAAGGTATCCCAGATTTCTTCTAACGCTGTCTTACGATTTCCTTTTGGCGTTTCTTGTTCGAAATACCCAAGATCGATATAGTCTCCACGCGTTACTTTTCCGTTTAATGGTTTAATAATCCCTAACAAGCTCTTCAAGAGTGTCGTTTTACCGATACCATTTGCACCGACAATCGCAATCTTTTGGCCGCGTTCCATTTCAAGATTCACATGCCCTGTTAATGGACGGTCGTATCCAATCACTAAATCTTCGGCTTGGAAAATGTAACGACCAGGAGCTCTTGAAGTCTTGAAGTCGAATTTTGGTTTTGGCTTCTCACTCGCTAATTCGATGACTTCCATCTTATCCAGTTTCTTCTGACGAGACATCGCCATATTACGTGTAGCCACGCGCGCCTTATTACGGTTCACGAAATCCTTCAAGTCCGCAATCTCTTTTTGCTGGCGGTTATACGCCGCTTCTAGTTGCGCTTTCTTCATCGCATACACTTCTTGGAACTGATCATAGTCTCCAACATAACGGTTCAACTCTTGATTGTCCATATGGTAAATCAAGTTCACTACACTATTTAAGAATGGAATATCATGCGAAATTAGAATAAAGGCATTTTCGTATTCTTGTAAGTAGCGTTTCAACCATTCGATATGCTCTGCGTCTAGATAGTTTGTTGGCTCGTCGAGTAATAAAATGTCTGGTTTTTCTAATAATAGTTTTGCCAGCAACACTTTTGTACGTTGCCCACCACTGAGTTCACTCACATCGCTATCCATCCCAAATGCTGCAACGCCTAATGCACGCGCTACTTCATCGATTTTGGCATCAAGAATATAGAAGTCATGGCTATCTAACCGCTCTTGCAACTCGCCCACTTCTTCCAGCATCGCATTCATTTCGTCTTCGTTCGCGTCTCCCATTGCCATATACAATTCATTGATACGCGCTTCTGCGACAAATAAATCGTCGAAGGCTTTTTGAAGGACACTGCGAACGGTCATCCCTGGTTCAAGGACTGTATGCTGGTCTAAGTATCCCACCTTTACATTTTTAGACCACTCGATTTTTCCTTCGTCTGGTTGTAATTGACCTGTCACGATATTCATGAAGGTTGATTTCCCTTCACCGTTTGCTCCAACGAGTCCGATGTGTTCTCCTTTTAATAGACGGAAGCTCACATCATTGAAGATGGCTCTTTCACCGAAGCCGTGTGTTAATTTTTCTACATTTAAAATACTCATCAACGTTCTCCTTAAGTTTTCTCTGGGTCATTGTATCATAGTTTGCGATAATTTCAAAAAAGCAAAAAGAAATACGGAGATGGGATTGGGACCCTACTCCGCATTTTTGTACTATTTAAATTGTGCTTTGTATAACGCCGCATACGCCCCGTTTTTGGCGAGCAATTCTTCATGCGTGCCGTCTTCTGTGAGTCCATCTTCTGTGACTACAATAATACGGTCTGCATTTTTAATCGTAGTCAGGCGGTGAGCGATAATAAACGTCGTTCTACCTTTTGCCAACTCGTCAAATGATTGTTGAATAAATTTTTCGGTTTGCGTATCGAGCGCGCTTGTGGCTTCATCCAAGATTAAAATAGAAGGA
>CALIJD010000183.1 GCA_938017885.1 uncultured Granulicatella sp. | reverse complement strand
TAATGAAAAAAACACTCTTTCTGAAGAAAAAATTAGTGAAGCGATTCAAAAGACCCAAGAAAAATTTGACATCGTTTATGATGAATCGCAAAAAGAAGCCATTCATCAAATTATGAATGAACCGATATTTGTATTAACAGGTGGACCTGGCACGGGAAAAACAACGATTATAAATGCGGTGATTGATGTCTATCGCCAATTGAATGAAATTAAAGATGTTGAAGATGCTCTAGTTTTAGCGGCTCCGACAGGGCGTGCGGCTAAAAGAATGAATGAACTCACGGGATTTCCTTCATCAACAATCCATCGTTTACTGGGGATTGCTATTGATAGTCCCGAAGAAAGTTTTGAAGATAAAGAGATTAATGGAGAATTTTTAATCATTGATGAAATGTCAATGGTGGATACGTGGTTAATGAATCGTGTATTAAAGGCTTCTCCTGATCGTTTGAAGATATTGTTAGTCGGTGATAGTAACCAATTGCCTTCGGTTGGACCAGGTCAAGTTCTTACAGATTTACTTGAAACAAAATCGATTCCCTCGATGGAGTTGAAACGAATCCATCGTCAGACAAATCAATCTTCTATTGTAGAATTAGCTCACTGTATTAAAGATGGTTTTTTACCAAATAATTTCGCTCAAAAACAGCTAGATAGAAGTTTTCTACCTTGTACTCCGGAGCGCCTAGTGTCGATTATCGAACAAGTAGTGGTCGCAGCTTTGAAAAAAGGCTACACGAAAAAAGATATTCAAGTATTAGCTCCTATGTACAAGGGAGACTCTGGAATAAACGCCATTAATCAAATGATGCAAGAAATATTAAATCCGAAAATTGGAAATAGTGTTCGTGAGGTGGAATCGTTTGATAGAGTGTTTCGTGTTGGAGATAAAGTTCTCCAATTGGTGAATTTGCCTGAGCAAAATGTCTATAATGGAGATATAGGAGAGATTACAGCCATTCAATTTGCAAAAGAAAATGAAGAGCAAGTAGACAAGATTTATGTTCTATTTGACCAAAATGAGGTGGAGTACACCAGAACAGATTGGCAGCAATTAACTTTAGCCTACTGCTGTTCCATTCATAAGGCTCAAGGCTCCGAATTTAAAATGGTGATTCTCCCAATGGTCAATCAGTATTCTAGAATGCTACAAAGAAATCTACTGTACACAGCAGTTACTAGAAGTCAACAGTACTTAATTTTATGTGGAGAGGCGGGGGCCTTTCAAAAAAGTGCGACTACCATTTCTCCTAAAAGAGCAACTTTTTTACAAGAATTCCTTAGAGATTTGAGTACAAATACTTTTGAAGAATTTGAAGAGAGAATTATAGAAGATAAGAGTGATACTCAATCATTTATTGTAGAGGAGTCGCATGCAAAAGAAAACCTCGTGTTAAACGTAAGAATGATCGATGAGGATTTAATTTCACCGATGATTGGAATGGAGGATCTTTCTCCATACGACTTTATGAAAAGAAGTTAGAATTTTTCTGACTTCTTTTTTGTTTTTCCAGGAATCAATTGATATCTGTCCTTGATATAGGGTAAAATGGATACAAATGATTATGAAAGAAGGACAGCAAATGAGTAGACAAAAACATTTTTTAGTATCAGAAGATGCTGTACCACCGGTTTTTTCTAAAGTCTTGCAAGCAAAGGAATTACTTGCCACTGGACAGGCAAAAGATGTAACTGAAGTTGTGAAAATGGTAGGAATCTCCAGAAGTGTGTACTACAAATATTATCGTAAAGTACAAGGGTTCTCTTCAGTGAACGCAGGAAGAAAAGCCTCTATAAATATTCATATGAAGAATATTAGAGGGACATTAACGAAAACACTAGATGTATTTGCAAGTCGAAATATGAATATTTTAACGATATTCCAAGGTTTAGCCATCCATAGTGTTGCGGTTGTTCAAATTATGATTGATATTTCTGAAGCAACTGTTAGTGTAGAAGAAGTATTGAAAGAAATCAGCTCATTAGAGAATATTATTTCCGTTGAGCTCCAAAGTATTGAATAATGACAATGAAATTTTTAGATTTTTTAAAATATCATCATATTAGGGTTCTTATTTTTGATAAGGATGGGACGCTTACGGATACTTCTGCATTATGGTTGGAGCCTACTTTACAAGTCATTGAAGCTTTATTAGAGAGAAACGGAATGCGTTTAAATGTAGAGAAAAAGCGAAATTTATATGATAAGCTGGGAATTACCAGCTCTGATATAATTGAAAATGGTGTCATTTCATCCGGAAGCGTTCGAGACATGTTAGAAGTGATTGCTCATTTTGGAGAGTTTGATATTGAGGAGAATTACCGGTTTACGGTTCAATTTTTTTACCACTATATTACTTCCAATCCGGATAAAATTATTGCTCTGGGGAATGTTAAAAAGACTCTTCAACAGTTAAAAGATTTAGGGTTTACATTAGCTTTAGTAACAAATGATTCCAAATTACCAACTAAAGCGGTATTAGAAGTATTGAAGGTAGAATCTTTATTTGATTTTATCGGAACAACTGACGATTTTCCTTCTAAACCCTCGATCGACTCATTAGAGGTAATTTCGAATGCATTCCACGTATCATTTCATGAAATGATCTATATTGGTGATTCTGCTATTGACGAAGAGTTTGCGAGTCATACTGCAGGCTTTGTAGCTGTTGTGAATAACGAAGATAATGAGAATCGTTTTAAAACTGCGTTCTTTAAAGTAAATTCCATTGAGGAGTTAATAAAGGAGAAATAATGGAACTTACTACTCATAAAAATTATAAAATAAAACACTTACTAAAAATATTGATTCCTGTGTTAATCTATCAGTTAGCGAATTATTCAGCTCAATTTATCGATGCAGTAATGACGGGACGTTATAATGAGGTTCATTTAGCTGGCGTTTCGATAGGAGGAAGCCTATACTCACCGTTCTTTACGATGTTGACAGGGATAATTTCTGGGTTAGTTCCAATCGTTGGTCAATATTTAGGGCAAAAGAAAAAAGAGAAGATTACAGAAGTCATGCGTCAATATTTACTGATTGGAGTTTTTCTAGCTTTTCTATTATTTCTCTTTGGATTTATTTTTTTGAAGCCTACTCTAAGGATTATGAATTTAGAGTTGTCAGTAGAAATGATTGCGTTTGAGTACTTATCCTGGTTATCTCTTGGTTTAGTACCTTTACTATTATTTAGCGTAATGCGATCATTTGTAGATGCTTTAGGGTTAACCAAACTTTCAATGCTATTAATGATTTTAGTGGTCCCGTTGAACGTCTTTTTTAATTATTCTTTGATTTATGGTCAATTTGGTTTTCCAGAAATGGGAGGACCAGGTGCTGGGCTGGGGACGGCTTTGGCTTATTGGGGCTTATTATTCATTGCTTATTTTGTTTTTAAATGGCACTCAGAATTAAAAAAATATCCCATTTTTAAATGGGAAGGAATCCGTTTGTCCTTATGGAAGGAACCTTTTAAAATTGGATTTCCCATTGGATTATCGATTTTTGCAGAAGTTGCTATATTTTGTTTTGTAGGATTATTAATGGCCGGATTTGGAACGACGGTTATTGCTGCTCACCAAGCTGCTATGAACTTTGCTATATTGATTTATGCTTTTCCTATTAGTATTTCTACCGCTTTAACAATTATTGTTTCCTTTGAAGTTGGACAAAAAAATATTTTATCAGCGGTTCAATATAGTAAGATTGGGATTTTGACATCTTTTATCATCTCAGTTGTGACACTTGTATGTCTAGCGATAAATTTGAATACCATTGCAAGTTTTTATGGAAGTGAAGAGGAGTTTATTAAATTAACCATTCAATTTTTAGCATATGGTTTACTTTTTCAACTATTTGATGCTATCGCTGCTCCTATACAAGGAATCCTAAGGGGATTTAAGGATGTCCAAATGCCATTTATCTTGTGTTTAATTGGATATTGGATTATTGGACTACCCATTGGTTTCCTTTTACATTATGGTTTTAATTTCGGTCCATTTTCATATTGGATAGGATTGATTTTGGGCTTAATGTCCAATTGCGCGTTTTTAGTCTTTCGTCTAAAAAGAGCTGTTATTAAAAATAAAATTAATAGAGGTGGAAATGATGTATCAAACACAAAATGATGATTTTAATCTTGGAGAAACTTCTCCTTCAAAAGAGAATGTAAAATTTGAATATAAGAAAGATATTTTATCAATTGCAAGGAGACTATTAATTTATTTTGTAATCTTTTTCTTCTTTAGTCTTTTAGGAAGATCTGTATTAAGACAAATGCAATTAGATTCGAAATATTATTATTTACTGATGGATACTAGCTTTGTTTATACCATTACAGCAGTATTTTTATACATTGGTGCGTTTGTTGGCCTTATTGCTTGGGTCGTTAAAACCAAATTCCCATTTAAACGGATTTTTGAACATGTTGCTCCTAAGAAAATGAAAGTAGGAACTTTCTTCTTAATGTCTGGTTCCATTTTTGGGATTCGTTTCGTTTCTAAGTTGATTCTAACGGGAATTGATAAATTATTTACACAAATGGGTATTCCAGTTTCTCTTTTAGGAGATGCTTCACCAGATATTACGACTAGTATTGTATTTGTACTTTATTTAGGCGTTGTTGCTCCATTTGTTGAAGAAGTTATTTTTAGAGGTTTTATTGGATACCGAATGGAACGTTACGGGAAAATATTTGCGATTGGTTTTTCTGCTATGATTTTCTCTTTATTCCATGCAAATTTATCACAAGAAATCTTTACGTT
>CALIJD010000182.1 GCA_938017885.1 uncultured Granulicatella sp. | reverse complement strand
GTTCCAGTGCTCAGGCGCGTGCTCGACCATTTTAGTATTGTAAACAATGCCCAGCGTTCCCCAGAAATAAGGAATCGTGTATTGATTTCCTTGATCAACGGGACTATTTAATAAGAAAGAAGAAATATTTTCTAGTCCTTTAATCTTTGAATGGTCTAATTTTTGAAGTAAATTCTGATTTACTAATTTGGTAATACTTGATTCACTTGGAAAAACTAAATCGTATCTAGTACCGCCTTGTTTCAATTTAGCTTCCATCGCATCATTGGAATCAAATGTTTCATATACCACTTGAATTCCAGTTTCTGCTTCAAATTCTTTAATTAATTCTGGGTCGATATAATTCCCCCAGTTAAATAGGAACAATTGTTGTTGTTCTGAAGAAGAACTCGATTCTTCTTTTGCCTCTTTGTTTTGAATAATATTCTTTACTCCAAATAAAATAGCTACCATTGCAAGGATAGCAATCATTAAAGTGACTAGTCTTTTCATTTATAACCCCTTCTCATTAAAAAACTGCTTTTAACAAGATTCAACTCCAAATTAAAAGCAGTTTCATTATTATTTTGATTTAACGTAGTTTTTGCCGTTCGCAGCTGGCCCTTCCGATTTACCAATGAATCCTACCAATACAATGATAGTAATCAAATATGGCGCAATCGTCAAGCCTACTGATGGAATATCTTTAATAATTGGAATGTAGTTTCCGATAACCCCTAAACTTTGAGCAAGACCAAAGAGTAAAGCGGATAACATCACACTCACAGAATTCCATTTACCAAAGATCATCGCTGCCATTGCAATAAACCCTTGACCCGCAATAGTTGTCGCAGAGAAGTTCAGAGTAATCGATTGAGCAACAATAGCTCCTCCAATCCCTGCTAAGAACCCTGAGATTAATACTCCTGCAAAACGCATATGATAAACATTAATTCCTAATGTATCAGCTGCTTGAGGATGTTCCCCAACAGAGCGCAGACGTAAACCAAATTTTGTTTTATTTAAAATCATCGAGCAGATAAAGGCTAACCCAATTGCTAAATAGGCTAAAAGGAAAGTATCTGTAAAGAAGATTTGACCGATGATAGGAATCGAACTAAGTACTGGAATTGTCGTCTTCCCAAAGTAGTTCGTAATAATCTCCGTTTGTCCGAGTTCGTTATACAAAAGTCTGCATAAAAATACGGTTAAAGCGGGTGCAAGTAAATTTAACACCGTTCCTGAAATAATATGATCTGCACGTAAGTAAACAGTAGCTACAGCGTGAATTACCGAATAGCATGCTCCAGCAAGAGCCGCAACAAGGAGCGCTACCCAAGGTGTCCATGCGCCCAATTGTGGTGCAAATGCTAGGTTGAAAACTGCAGATGCAAAAGCACCTATAACCATCGTTCCTTCAAGACCAATATTAACAATCCCACTTCTTTCAGAAAATACACCACCAAGTCCAGTTAAAATAAGAGGTGTTGAATAGATGAGCATATTTCCGACAATTACTTGTAATAGTGTGACTAAATCCATATCTATTTACCCCTTTCTTTTCCCAAAACTTGGAAATTTATCGACAATCACTTGCATTAAATAGTTCGCCCCAACGAAGAAAATAATAAAGGCAACTACAATTGAAACAACCTCCGTGGGAATTTTTGCAAGTAGCGGCATAGAAATTCCACCAATCCGTAAAATTGCAAATACTAATGAAGAGAATAAGATTCCAAATGGATTACTTAGACCTAATAGCGCTACCGCCATTCCATCCCATCCAATACTTGGTAAACTTTCAGAAGCAAAAGCATGTTGGAATGTTCCTAAACCTTCCATTACTCCTCCAAGACCCGCAAGACCACCAGAGATTAGCATCGCTAGAATAATGGTTTTCTTTGCGCTCATGCCGGAATATTCGGCAGCATGTTTATTTAGCCCTACTGTTTTCAATTCAAATCCGGTCGTTGTCTTATTCATTATAATCCAGACAACAAACACAGCAGCTATCGCAATAAAGATTCCACCATGTAAGGTAGATTTGCTCGTTAATTGATATAAGAAAGACATTTTTAAGCTAGCGGCTTCTGGAACGGATGCAGTAATTTCTGCTTTTTCAGTTAGAACTTCACGAATCACATAATTCACAATATGCAATGCCGTATAATTCAACATAATCGTCACGATAACTTCACTCGTATTGAAGTAAGCTTTTAAATAACCCGCAATCCCTGCCCATACAGCACCTGCAACCATCCCTACAAGAATACATAAAGGAAGTAATACGATTTTAGGTAAATCTGGGAAAAGAAGTCCTGTTGTAACAGAAGCAAACCACCCCATCAACGCTTGACCAGCAACCCCGATATTAAAGAACCCTGCATAACTCGCAAATGCAAATCCTAATGCAACAAGAATGAGTGGAGTGGCCTGTCTTAAAGTTTCACCAATATAAAATGGTTTTCCAAGAGAACCTTTTAAAAGAGCTGAATATCCTTTAACGGGATCAAATCCAAATACTGCCATAATAATGGCCCCCACTAATAGCCCTAAAACAACTGAAAGGACAGGAATAAGGACTTTTTTATAACTCGCACCTTTCATTTTATAACTCCTCCTGTTTCATGGCTCTTACTTGTTCTCTTGTAGAACCAGCCATCAATAATCCTAATTCTGTTTCGTTTGTTTCCTTAGTGTCTAATACATCCACAATTTTGCCTTCATACATAACGGCAATTCGGTCCGCAACGTTTAAAATCTCATCTAGTTCAAAGCTCATTAACAAAACTGCTTTCCCTTTATTTCTTTGTTCAATAAGGCGTTTATGGATATATTCAATCGCGCCAACATCCAATCCTCTAGTCGGTTGGGCTGCAATTAATAGACTTGGGTCACGATCAATTTCACGAGCAATAATCGCTTTTTGCTGATTTCCTCCTGAAAGGGACCCAGCCGAAATAGTAGGACTTGGTGTACGAACATCAAATTCTTCAATTAAACGTTCTGCTAAATCAACAAATGCTTTTTTATTGAGGAATCCACTTTTAGAGAGAGGCTCTTTATAATAAGTTTGAATTCCAATGTTCTCATCTAAGCCCATTTGCAATACAAGCCCATGTTTATGACGGTCTTCTGGAATATGACCTAGTCCCGTTTCAGTTCTTTGTCTTGTTGGCAGATGTGTTAAATCTTTTCCATTTAATTCAATTGAACCCTCTTCAATTTTTCTTAAACCTGCAAGAGCCTGAATGAATTCTGTTTGACCATTTCCATCCACCCCTGCAATACCAACCACTTCACCGTGGCGAACTGTTAAATCCAGACCGTTTACCGCATTAATTCCACGACTATCCTTTACAACTAAATTCCT
>CALIJD010000181.1 GCA_938017885.1 uncultured Granulicatella sp. | reverse complement strand
TATAAAAAATTAATCCTATTTACAAGAGGTCTCCTCTTGTAAATAGGATATGCGTTCTTATTTAATGGGAAGAATTTTTTTCAAAATCACCATTGTCTGATCCATAATCACTCCACTAATTATTAGTGAAACAACTGGTCCAATCGTAGGCCATTGTCCCATAATAGCTGCGATAATCACACAACTGGCATCAATTAAGAACTTGTTGCGCGGTATAGACGTTTTGAATTTTTCGTGCAGGGCAAGCGTTGCGGCGATATAAGGTCCAACCCCAAGTTCTGCTAAGGCATAGACGGCACATCCTATGGCAATTAACGCAATCCCTACAACCATTGCAATTATTTTTATGGTGATATCCATTTCGGCAAGTGCTCTAAAATCGAACAGGTCAATAAAGAAACTTTGCAAGAACATCCCTACCACCGTACCAAATCCAATATATCTCCAGTTAATACTTAACGTAATCGCCAGGAATACAAGAGAAACAATAATGTTACTCATTGCCATACTAACCCCAAAGGTGCGATTTAATCCTTCCCACACAAGAACGACAACGTCAGCTCCTAATGTACTCGAACCGGCCATCTTTGCGCCTAGCCCGATTAAAAAACAGGAAATGACTAATAAAACTAATCGAAGTCCTAATTTATCTTTTTTCAATCTCATTCTCCTTATTTGGACCAGTTTTCTGGACTCCACATCCGTCCATCTAACTCTCCATGTGCTTGTTCAATTCGTTTTGCTTGTTCTAAAAGAAGAGTTTTTGCAGCCACAAGCAAAGCGCGTTCTTTATATTCTTTTTCTTCCGCAATCCATGCATCAAGTAACCCGATTTTCTCAATAATCTCCATATTGACTCTCCTCCCAATCACTCAGATGCATTTCTAGTTCCAGTCTTTCATCCTGATTCTCTATGATCCACTCTGCGATTTGTTCCCACTCGGCACCTTTCATTGATTGTGCGCGTTCAATAAACCAATCTTCTATATTTTTTAATGTTCCGTGATGTTCTTTCGTTACATATTGTAAATATTCCACGAGTAACGCTTGTTTGGCAACTTCAGTCTTATAATCAAATTGATGGACTTCAAAAATCGGTAAATACTTCCATCCCATTGCATTTGCGAACGCTTGAAATGGACGCATGAGTTCCGAAATTGTAAATTGCTCTTTCCCTCCTGCACGGAAGGCTTCTTCTTTCACCCCAAGTGTTACAACGATTCCAAGTTCCTTAATTTGCTTAGCAAAAGGCGCACTCTTACTCATCACCGTATCAATCCATTCCTTCATGACAGCAGGGGCTTGATACCAATACATCGGGAATTGAAGAATGAGTCTTTTGGCTCCACTTTCTAACAGTGCTTTTTCTTCAGTCGCTCTTGTAAAATGAGGTTTTCTCTCACTCCATACTTCATCCAGGTAGCGAATCGTTACAGCTTCCTCGCCTTTTAACGTTGCTAGGAAAAATTGTTGGCTCGATGAGGTTTGAATCGTTGGATGGCTAATGACCACCATTGTTTTCATATTACGCGTTTCCTTTCTGTGAAAGAACTTCTAAAAGTGCATTCGTATTGTCCACAAAATATTGAATCGCAAACGGTAATGCTGCATCATCCACCAAGAACGCGGGGTGATGCCATTCGCGAGGGCAACCCGTTCCAATAAAGACAAAACATCCTGGAACATGTTCCATATAATTGGCAAAATCTTCTGCTCCTAAAGTTACTTGTGGGGTTACCACTGTCGCAAAATTCTCCGTCACACTTTTAACGACCTTTGTGACTTCGGCATCATTATGCACGACTGGCGGCGTTAAAATCCATTCAATACTTCCTTTTTGTCCGTATACATCCGCCGTTTGAACAATCATCTTCTCGAATTGCTCCGTCATTTGACGCTCGACTTCTTTATTAAAGGTGCGAATCGTTCCTTCAAAAAATACTTTCTCCGGAATCACATTCCAAGTATTCCCTGCTTCGATATGCGATACGCTTAATACCACTGGTTCAAGAGGAGAAGTATGACGAGCGACAATCGCTTGGGCGTTAGCAATCACTTGGCATGCGGTCACAATTGGGTCACTGCCATTATGCGGCGCCGCTGCGTGTGTGCCTACTCCACTAATTTCGGCTTTGAACTGGCCGACTGCTGCCATTAGCGGTCCTTCTTTCACACCAATCGTTCCAACTGGAAGTTCTGGTTTGTTATGGAATCCAATAATCGCGTCCACTCCATCGAGCACACCTTCAGAAATCAATGCGCGTGCTCCACGGTTACTCTCTTCTGCCGGTTGGAAAATAAAACGAACTTTTCCTTTTAAGCTCGCTTCTTGCTCTTTCAATACTTGAACGGCTCCCAGCAAGCTTGCGGTATGGAAATCATGTCCACACGCATGCATCGCTCCTTCATTTTTTGAAGCGTAGTCCAATCCTGTTTGTTCTACAATCGGTAAAGCGTCAATGTCGGCACGTAAGGCTAATGTTGGTCCCTCACCATTTCCAATTTCTGCAACAACTCCTGTTTTCGATTGTAAATTCCAGCAAGTAAGCCCCATTTTTTCTAAGGTTTCGCGTATATATCGCGTTGTTTCAACTTCTTCTCCGGATACTTCTGGATACATATGTAAATGACGGCGGTGCGTTGTTGCACGTTCAATAACTTCTTTCGTAATCATACGTTCTCTCCTCAATCAGTTTCCTACACATTGTAACAAACTAAGAGGCGTAATGCACCATGAATTCCCTTGAAAAACAATAAAAATTCGATTTACCCACTGCAGCAAAAAAGACTCCGTTTCAAAAGAAACAGAGTCTATACGATTATCCTTTTTGGAGTGCCACCATTTCGGCGTATTGTCCATTTAGTTGCATCAATTCATCATGCGTTCCACGTTCCACAATTTCCCCTTTATCCAACACAAAAATTTGGTCGGCATGAGCAATCGTAGAAAGTCGGTGCGCAATCATAAAGGTTGTTCGCCCTTCTTTTACGACATTAATTGCATTCTGAATAATTTCTTCCGTCTCGGTATCGATATGAGAAGTTGCTTCATCTAAAATTAAAATTTTTGGATCGAAGACAATAGCTCTGGCAAAGGAAATCAATTGACGTTCTCCGGAAGAAAAATCCATTCCTTTTTCCCTCACTTCATAGTCCAGTCCCTTTTCACTCTTCGTGAGTAGATGGCCTCCGCCTACTTTAATGAGCGCCTCTTTAATCGTCTCAGGCTGAATCGATTCATTATTGAGTCCAACATTAGAAGCAATCGTTCCTGTAAAGAGGTACGGATCTTGAAGAACGATTCCCATCTCGCTTCGCACACTACGTCTGTTAAAGTCGCGTGTGTTTTTTCCATCGATGAAGATAGCACCACTCGTTGGGTCGTAGAAGCGAAACAGTAAGTTCATAATGGATGATTTCCCTGAACCAGTATGTCCGACAAAAGCAACTGTCTGTCCAGGTTCTACCGTGAAATTCAAGTGTTTCAACACTGGGACACCCGCTGTGTACTCAAAACTCACATCTTTAAATTCGATACGTCCTTCATCAAACGAGAAGAGCTCTTCTTCCGATTCCTCGCTCGGTGTATCCATTAATTCAAACACGCGGTCACCGGCAGCCATTGATTGTTGGAAGCCTGACACGACATTCATAAAGGTTTGAATTGGCTCATAGATTCGATTAATGTAATCAATAAATGCATATAAAAGACCTGCTGAAATCCCGAGTGTTCCACCGATAAACTGCATACTGAAATAATAGATAACTCCAAAATGAGTAATGTTTCGAAGCATGCCGACAAGACTCCACGAGAAGTACGACTCAAGAATTAATTCCTTACGACCAACTTCTACCCAAGAAGTTGCCGTGGCATCATATTCTGCAACAATTTTTTCTTCTTGCTGGAAGGCTTGAACGATGCCTGCTCCTTGAATGCTTTCGTTTAATTGTCCACTCAACTGACCGTAGAGTTCACGATTTTCGGAATAGTATTTTTTCTGCTTCGTAGCAACAGTTCTCTGCCATAAAATCATTACAGGAACTAGGAATAATAACACTAGTCCTAGCGTAGCGTTTAATAAGAAAATGGTTATATAAACACCTACCAACATCACAATCGTACTGAACAGGGTCGAAATCCCACTCACGTAGAAGTTTGCACGCACTGATTCTGTATCACTCGTAATTCTAGAAACCACTTTCCCAGCCGGTAAATGGTCGAAGTACGATACCGGCAAGGTTTGTACATGCTCGAATACTTCGTCGCGAATACGTTTTGCAATACGGTTTGAGAGAGTTCTCATATATACACGGTTTAAGTAGGCCCCAGCAACTCCCACTAAGTTCACTGTCACGTAAATACCAACCCATAAAAGCAGGCCTCCTGCATTAAAAACATGCGCCTGCCCCATCGGAGTAATCACATTATCGATAATGTGTTTCGCAACGAGTGGCCCTGTTAAGGTTGCTCCTGTTGAGAGTAACAGGCAGACGAGTCCAATCAGAACTCCTTTTTTCTCATAGCGGAGGTAGCTTAATAATCGCTTCATCGTTCTCATTCGATTTCCTCCTCCATTTCTTGTGTGAGGTACTGTTCATAGTACCATCCTCGTTGTTCGAGCAGCTCCTCATGGGTACCCCTCTCACTAATGCGTCCTTCATTCATCACAATAATTTCATCCGCATGACGAATTGCAGAAAGTCTGTGCGCAGAAATGATATTCATACAGCCTCCGCGTTCTTGTTGCAAGTGCGAGATAATTTCCCTTTCCGTTTTCGCATCAACTGCAGATAACGCATCATCCAAAATTAAGCATTCACGGTTGCGTAAGAAGGCACGCGCAATCGATAAGCGTTGTTTTTGTCCTCCACTGAGCGATACCCCTTTTTCTCCGACCATCGTATCGAGCTCGTCTGGCATTCGTTTCACGTCTCCATCAAAGGATGCCAACGTCAACGCTTCCCAGATTTCATCATCCGTTGCATCCTCTTTCCCGAACAACATATTCTCGCGAATCGTCCGTGAAAAAAGTGTATGCTCTTGTGGTACATAGGCCAAATGCCCTGCCACCGTTTGAGGATCATAATCAATCAATGGCTCTGCGTTAATGAGAAGCTTCTCGCCTTTGTATGGGAATTGATGTAATAATTGCATCAAGAGTGTCGTCTTCCCAGAACCTGTTTTCCCAACGATTCCAAGAGTCTCGCCTTTTTTCAAAGTAAGATTAATTCCTTTTAATAAGGACGCCTCTTCTCCTGGATACGTAAAATGGAAGTCTTTAAACTCTATCGATTCAATCGTCTCGAGCGCTTTTGTTCCACCACGTTCGATGTCATCGTCATATCTTAATATTTCATTAATACGCTCGGTTGCCACTTTTCCGCGTTTGTAGTTCGTGATAATATCGCCAATCATAAACATCGGCCACATAATCGCTCCCATATAGACTTGGAAGGCAATGACATCCCCAACGAGAATGGTCCCATTCGACACCAAGTACCCACCGTAAAAAAGCGCAATTGTAAAGCTGATCATCATAAATAATTGTGCCAATGGAATAAAGCGAGATTCAATTTCTGACACAATGATATTTTGTTTCATGGCCTTTTTCGTTTTCGCCCTGAACTCATCCATCATCGCCTCTTCTTGCCCATAAGCACGAATCACATACGTACCATCTATCATTTCTAACACTTCATTATTCAGTTGAGAAACCGCGTTTTGCGCCTTGTTGTACTCTTCTTCGAGATCAAATCCCCATTTATACACGAGATATGAAAGGATTGGAAGTGGTAAAACCGCAACGATGGTCAGTGGCAACGAAATCGTTGTGACCATCATATAAATGGATACAGTCACCATCAATGTTGAGTTCATGAGTGCAAACATTCCGAACCCCATCATATCGCCAATCGTCATCACATCTTCACTGCTACGGGTAATAATATCCCCCGTTCTAAAATGCGCATAAAACGGAATCTTCTTTAACAAATTATTCCTTAACAATTTCACACGCAATTCCTTTTGCATTTCATAATAGCCCATAAAAATCAAATTTATCCAAATACTCTCCGTTATATAGGCTACGAGAATAATCCCTACTAAAATCACGAGTTGCGTCCAGAGCCACTCGCCGCTCAGTTCACTCGCAACGATTTTATCGACTACTTCTCCCACAATCCTAGCGGGATAAACCGCAGCAATACTACTTGCAACCATCAATACAAAACTAACAAGATAGCGCATCGGATGTTTTTTTATAAAGCCTATCACTAATTTTATTAAATCGTTCATCGTTTTCCTCCATCAAAAAAAGCCGTTACCTTCCCCATGCATGGAAAAAGTAACAGCTTCATTCCTAATCTCATCTAAAAAATGCGCTATAACCAGTTCACTTTAATTGGAAGGTCTATCATTCTATTTACTCGTTTTACTACTAAGTTGTTCATCGATTTCTCCTCCAATCTCTTAAAATTTTATATTACATTTGAAATTATACCTTAAATCGCTGTCATGTCAATACCTTTCGAAGATTTTCACAATCGAAATCTTTGATAATGGTTCTCAATAAAGTTACAATAGAAGCATTACAAACTAGAAAAGGATGAAAGAACTACAATATGGCAAAAGATATTCGTGTTTTACTTTATTATAAATACGTTCCAATCGAGAATGCGGAACAATTTGCTGCAGATCATTTAGCATTCTGCAAATCAATCGGATTAAAAGGACGTATCCTTGTCGCTGACGAAGGAATCAACGGAACTGTATCTGGTGATTATGAAACCACTCAAAAATATATGGACTATGTACACTCTCTTCCTGGCATGGAAGACTTATGGTTTAAAATCGACGAAGAAAACGAGCAAGCCTTCAAGAAGATGTTCGTTCGTTACAAAAAAGAAATCGTACACCTTGGTTTAGAAGATAACGACTTCGACAACGACATCAACCCACTAGAAACAACAGGTGCTTACCTTTCTCCACAAGAGTTTAAAGAAGCATTATTAGACGAAAACACTGTTGTACTGGACACTCGTAACGACTACGAGTACGACTTAGGTCACTTCCGCGGTGCAATCCGTCCTGACATTCGCAACTTCCGTGAATTACCACAATGGGTTCGTGATAATAAAGAGAAATTCATGGACAAACGTGTCGTGGTTTACTGTACAGGTGGTGTTCGCTGTGAGAAATTCTCAGGCTGGATGGTTCGTGAAGGCTACAAAGATGTCGGTCAATTACACGGCGGTATCGCAACTTACGGTAAAGACCCAGAAGTTCAAGGTGAACTATGGGATGGAAAAATGTACGTATTTGACGAGCGTATCGCTGTTGACATCAACCATGTAGACCCAGTGGTGATTGGGAAAGATTGGTTCGATGGCACTCCTTGCGAACGTTACGTAAACTGTGGCAACCCAGAATGTAACCGTCGCATCTTAGCTTCAGAGGAAAATGAAGACAAATACTTACGTGGTTGCTGCCATGAATGCCGTGTTCACCCACGCAATCGCTATGTTCAAGAGCACAACTTATCACTAGAAGAAGTCGTAGCACGCTTAGAAGCTATCGGTGAAAAACTAGATACAGTGAAAGCTTAATTTGATGAACAATCTAAAACATTTTTGGTTTGACTGATTGTGTATGGATTCTGAAGAATCTTGCGGATTTCATAGCCACAATAATGGGGAATCGTATTAAAGATGAATTAAAGGGCGTAGGGATTTATTCCTTACGCCCTTTTTGAAGCTTTAAAGGTGAGAGACTACAGGCTCGAACCGGTACCCCATTATTGTAGTTATGATAAAATCCGCTAGAATTCGAAGGAATCCATCATAAATAACACCCTATTTGAATCTAATCAAATAGGGTGTTTTTGTGTTTACTCAAATTCATGTTTAACGGTTTCTAGTGCAGCGGCGATGACTTGATGCATATCGTAATAACGATACTGTCCAAGGCGTCCACCGAAAATGACTTGTGGAACTGTCTGTGCTAATTTCCTATACTGCGCATATAAGTCATTATTAACTTGATTATTCACTGGATAATAAGGCTCATCGCCTACTTTCCAATCGGCAGGATATTCACGCGTAATCACCGTTTTGGGCTGAGTGCCAAACTCGAAATGTTTATGCTCGATAATCCGAGTGTATGGCGTTTCACGATCTGTATAGTTTACCACCGCATTTCCTTGGTAGTTCTCCACGTCCACGACTTCTGTTTCAAAACGAAGCGAACGGTATTCCAGCGTTCCAAGCTCATAATCAAAGAACTCATCAATCATTCCTGTGAAGACGATTTTGGCACCACTATTTAAGTACTCGTCTTTTTTCGCGAAGAAATCAACATTCAATTCGACTTCGATATTCTCATGATCCAGCATGCGGCTTATTCCCCTAAATCATGCCAGGCTCGACGGATAGCGAGATTGAGAGTGCGA
>CALIJD010000180.1 GCA_938017885.1 uncultured Granulicatella sp. | reverse complement strand
CTGCCCAATGACGGATAATATTGAGCCAATTTAAAGCATCAATTGAGTTTCCAACTGGTGAGAATTTCACGATAGAGAACGATGCAAAATTGGCAACAACGTGTTCATTTACTAAGTAAACAAACATGAAGATTGCTGAAATGACAATCCATAATTTAGCTTCTTCACTCTTGATTAAGATAAATGAAAGAATCGCTACGTTAACGAAGACATTTGCTAAAATACCTTCTAATAAAATCAGTTCGTTTGAACGAGACAATTTCAATTCCGCAACTTTAGCGATGAACTCATTTGCATTGATTCCGTTAAATGCTGAACTATTCGCGAATAACGCTCCTATAAACATGGCTCCAATTAAATTAAATAAAGTACAATAGAATAAAATAGCAATTGCTTTAGACCATTTAATATGTTTTTGGTACGCTCCAGCTGTTAAGAACATCATGTTCGAAGTCGCTAACTCTCCGTTTAAAAATACAACATACACTAATCCCCAAGTGAAGATAAATGCAAAAGTAAATCTACTTAACGCAGGATTTAATCCAGCTATAATTTGTGCCGCATGGGCTCCTGCGGCTGTACTCATTGTTAAAAATGCTCCTGCAAACATTGAACGCAGTGCATAACGCATTTTACTTTCATCAAAAAGCGCTTCTTTTTTTTGACATGCTTTTTCAAGTTTTGTATTGAACTCACTCGTGTGTTCCATAACATTCCTCCTAAAAATTAATTACACTTTAGTATACCATTTTTTTCACAAATGCAAAGCCTTTTCTATTGTTTTTGGCAAAAAATCCTTTACAAGTTTTATGAAGATTGTTAGAATGAGGGCTGATTAAAACAGTATAAAGGAGATTCTTATGAAAAAGATTATTGGAATTTTAACAGCGACTTTATTATTAACCGCATGTGGACAAGCCCCTGCAAATACGAACTCAACGACGACAAGTGTTGAAACGACTACAGCAGCCCAAACTACAAGTGTGACTCTCAACATTACAAAAGATGGTCAAGCGATTGAAGGTAGTCCATTTACTCTCACTTTTAAAGAAGGAGATAATCTCCTAGATGTCATGAAAGCTCAATTAAAAATCGTCGAAAAAGACGGATTCATCTCTTCTATTAACGGAGTTGAACAAGTTCCATCTGAACAAAAATACTGGTTATTTGATGTTAATGGACAAATGAGTCCTGTTGGTGCAAAAGAAGTTCTCCTCAAAGCTGGAGATGTCATCGACTGGAAATTAAACAAACTTCAATAATCTATGAAAATCTCGACTCAAAAGATCGCATTTATCGCAATGATGTCTGCATTTTGCGTGATTGGCAGACTGGGAATGCTTGCCCTTCCGAACGTTCAGCCGATTACAGTCATCGTCATTTGGATGACTTTAGAATTAGGATGGGGATACGGTGTTTCCATCAGTATCCTTTCCATTTTAATCTCAAATATGCTCATTTCAATGGGACCGTGGACTCTTTATCAGATGGTTAGTTTTGCCCTCGTCTGCGTGTGTGCATTGCTTCTTCGTCCGTTGTGGCGAAAAAGAAAACAATTTCCGCGCCTAGCTTGGATTCTTTTTCCAGTCTTCGCAGGACTGATGGGCTACTTATACGGCTTTATCATCTCGCTTTTCTGGGTATTCAGCATGCCCGGTCTGAATTTCTGGATTTACTACTTAAACGGCGTTCTATTCGATACGTACCACGCCATCGGGAATGTCGTCTTCTGGATCTTATTGATTCCACTCTTCGAGAAGTTAAATCCCTTCAAAATGCTACAAAAATAATAACAGACTTAATATCATTCTTGTAAAAGAATGGTTTTAAGTCTGTTTCTTTTTCTTTATAAATGATGACGTAAAATCTTACGGATTCTATAGTAGCAGTAATGGCGGGTGTAATCGATGCGAATTAGATTCTCTTGAAAATTGATTTTCTAGAGAATCTTTGAGGCTCGACCTTATCGCCGAACCCGCTCTTCATGAGAAGTAATAAAACTTATCACTAAGTTTGCTAAAGTTCACTAAGTCGAGGGACGAAAAAAAGCCCCCCTAGATTT
>CALIJD010000179.1 GCA_938017885.1 uncultured Granulicatella sp. | reverse complement strand
TTAAAAGTGTACAGTTTTATGAGTTGGTAGAGAGTATAGACGAAGTGAAAGCTCAAAAGTATTTTGATAAACAAGGAAGAACGCTTAAAGGACTTAGTCTAAAAGTAGAATTATCCAAAAAGATAAAAGAAATAATTCAAACTAGAAATTTTGAATTATAAGAAGAGAGGGGAAATCCTCTCTTTTTTGTAAATTGGTATTACAGATATAGTTTAAAAGTTAAATAGATCAATGAAGTAGTATAATTATTTTCGTATTTTTCTTTCCCACCTATGCTATAATAATCTTGAATAGAGAAGGCTTTCATGATTGGAGGAGAAGAGGATGAAAGGCAGACGATTACTAGCTTCAGCGCTATGTGTATTGGCGCTTGCGGCGTGCAATAAAAAGCCTGAAGAAGCAGTGACGACGACCGAGGCACCAACGACTGCTCAAGCAACGACCGTGACAGAGACGACGGTGCAAGAAGTGCAGGAGACGTATTTTGAACAGTTACACTTGGCGTATAATCTAGTGGCCAAGGATGCCGATGCCCAGTCTGGCTTGCAAGCAGCAAAAGAGGAGAGCCAGAAGCTCATCTCCGCTCATCCTAGCGACAAGGCCATGATCGAGAAGCACTATAAGGACTTGGAACGGCTCGTTCAGCACAATTCAACGGGATTTGCCGAATTTATGCAGGAATGGAACCAAAGAAGAGGCCAGCACTACGAACCGCTGCAAGAAGCGCTGGATTTAACAGCGGCGAAGGTGAACGGCGAGGCTACCTCTTGGAATATGATGGGGAAGGTGACGTCGAATGACTATCAGATTCTTATCGTGGATGCTTATATCGATACTACCAACCAGCAGGCGTATCTCTTTGGCTACAAGGGGGATGAACCGATTATCTTACAGGCACGTTCTGTCTCGCGAGATACGCTGAAAGATGCGAACTTTGAAGAAGTGGAGAATGCGGATCTCCGGGCAGGATTCCTCAACAATGTCACTTGGAAACCAAAAGCGCCCCAAAGTAACCCATCGATTGCGGATGTGATGGCCATTTACGCACGTAAGAAGGGCGAAGTTTATGAGCGCACGAGCCCAGCGACGCAGAGGTTGTTCTATGATTTAGCTGTTCCAGACCAGCTCTTCCAATATGCGACGGTTGCTGGAATGAAGGCGAAGTTCACATGGGGAGAACTTACATTTAAACAAGGCGACGTCCCTTATGAAATCGTGGAGTGCTATGTGTCCGAATCCGGAACGACGGTGATTGTGTTTGCCAAAGTCGGCAATGGCAAAGTGATTTTAATCGGGCAAACAGCACCAGAGACGGTGAAGAACGCGGATGGAACGATCAAGTCGAGCACCGTGAACCTCCAGCCGTACAATAGCGACACATTATCACGCGCAACGTGGTAAGACAGGAGAAGTAGAATGACAGAAGTACAACAACTCGAACAATTAATGAATGAGATGCTGCCGGGATTGCAGCTCTTTGCTAGAGATATCAACCTCACGCCGGAAGAAGAGGCGAAGTTCAAGGTGGGGCAGATTGTCCGTAACGCAGCCTTTACCGATGCGACGAGTCGCGTTGGGGGCATGGTGACGACGCACCGTTTCAGCATCCTCTCCAACCATCTCTTTGACCTGTCGAAGGCGGAGCACGGCACCAACTGGGGGCTACATGTGGCTAACCGCGACAGTCACTTTAAGGTGCTGGACATTTACGAGCATGAAGGCAAGACGCAGATTCTGCTCTTGCATTTGCCGGACGATTATCGTTGGAAATGGATGGAGCATGTGACGCTAGATCTGCCGGTGGACATCGTGGCCGATAGCAGGGAGCGATTCGCCTCCAAGGCCCACGCCGAACCGATCCCAGATGTGACAAGTCCTGAGTGGCTTGACCGATGCGGTTTTGCGCCAGGTCTGGACATCAAAGGCGAACTCTTCCCAAATGAAATCCCAATTGCGTCTCAGATGCAAAAAGTAAAAGATGCCTATTTCCGTAGCTTCTACCATCAACTCGTCTACGTTCGCTGTGCATCGCTGATTGAAGACGTGATGCCAGAAGTAGCCAAGGCTGGAGACACAGGGCTTGTCCTCTACGGATATATCGACGAAGAGGCTGGCGTGTCGTTCCAACCGCTATGGATCGCTAAAGAAGGGGAGTCGACGCTAGACATGCGCCTCATTCCCGAAGAGACGATGTACCTAATTCGTCTTGCGAACCTTGATGACTGCGAATTCTGTTTGATGAAATGGATTGAAGTCGATTCGTATATTGTCGACCGTGCAAGACGCGTCATTGCGGAAGTGTATGACACAAAGAGCAAGGAAAAAGAAGAGACACGAACCTTCCAAGGCCTCGACCAATTCCGCCGTCGCGAACATCCCGATGACTTTGGTGTAGCGGTCTACTACGAAGACAAAACGAAGCAACCCGAACGCTTGTGGGTGCGCATTTCACGCGTGGAAGGCAACCAGTGCTTTGGCACGCTTTTGATGGACTCCAAGCATCCTGACGGGCAAAAAGAAGGCGATGAGATTATGTTCCGCGTCCTTCAGGACGAAAAAGGCGAGCTCGAAGTTGTGTCGGTTCAAAAATAGTACAAAAAAAGACAAGATAACCGAAGGCTTGCTTTTACCTTGAATGCAGCTTATCTTGACATTAAAGAGATTTATGGTATATTAAAGGAGCAAGAGAAGTAGATACCTCAAAGCACTAAAACCAGAAAGAGCATTGGATGGTCAAGATCCAATGCTCTTTTTTTCGTTAAACGGTATCTAACGTTCTGGTGCTAAGACAACTATTTTTTCTTGCTAGAGTTCAGCAAATACTCCACTAATATTAAAATTAGTCCCACATGTAATGGAGCAAGAAAGTAGATAATAAATACCTCCACTAAAACCTCACCTCCTAACGAGGCTAGTTGCCTACTACAAGTATAACACTTCACAAGCAGGTGTTGAATAGGTGTTTTGATATTTTCAACCAGAAAAAAAGGCTAAGCGACTATGGCTTAGCCTTTTCTTCTCGCGGCGTTCACATTAAAGAAGAAAATAAAAATAGGCTTCTAGGACCTTGCGGATTCTATAGTAATGGAAATAACGAGTGTAACCGAAATGAATTAGGGCGTCAGTTGAGTGTATCAGCATGACGCCCTTTGAAGTTCGATAGGCAAAGAGACCTAGGCTCTTGCCGGTACAGTTATTTCCTTTACTATGAAGATATCCGCGAAGGTCCATAGAAGCCCTTGGCTTTAAAATATTTCATGCCTTACTTCTTTAATGAGCGGATGACGCAAGAAGGCGTAGGAAAGATAGATGGCCATCAGGCACCAAATAATAGGCTCTGCAAAAATCACCCCAAGATACCCCGCCTGCGGAATCACAAACACCACGAAAAGCACCTTCCCTGCCAGCTCGATAAAACTCGACACAAGCGGCGTTACCTTTTGTCCAAGTCCTTGCAAACTATTTCGTAAAATCAAAAGGAGCGCTAATGGCACATAGAAGAGCGAGCCGATGCGATTATACAGCGCGGCATTATCCAGTAGAAGCGGGTCGCTCGATCCAGAGACGAGTTCGTTTAGAAATGGACTCGCAAAGAATAAAATGATGCAGACCAGAATCGCCCATCCAAACGCTAGCAGACTGCCTTGACGAATCCCTTTGGCAATCCGGTGCACTTTGTTGGCCCCGAAGTTTTGCGAAGTGAAGGTCGTCATTGCCGCTGCAATCGCCGCAAATGGCAAGGTCGAGAACGCGAAAATCCGTCTGGCAGAAGTTTGCGCACTGATGATGACCGGTCCAAGCGCGTTAATGGAGGACTGGAGCATTACAGATCCTAGAGAGACGATGGATGACATGAGGCCCATGGCTAATCCTTGGCTGATGAGGTCTAAATACAGTTCATCGTCGCGGACAAAATCACTTTTGGCCGGAATGAGGAAGCTGGCGCGTTTTTTGATATAGATAAAGCAGAGAACGGCCGATATGCCCTGAGCAATAATCGTCGCAATAGCCGCTGCTTCAACGCCCATGTTGAACGTTGTAATGAGTAAAATATCGAGGAAGATATTCGCCACCGCTGAAAAAATCAAGAAGTAAAGGGCGGCCTGACTATCTCCAACGGCGCGGAGCAGCCCCGCGCATAAATTATACGCAAACGTCACCGCAATCCCGAGCACGATGATCGAGATATACGCATAGGACTGGTCGATAATACTAGCGGGTGTTCCAAGAAACTCGAGCAGTGGATACATTCCAAACGTTCCTCCAAGAGCTACGAGGAGACTGAGAACAGCTCCGATGACGATGGTGGCCGAGACGGCGCGTTTCAAGAGACGATGGTTATTGGCCCCGTAGTAGCGCGCGATGATAACGCCCATCCCGTTGCCGACGCCGAGTGCGAATCCGACAATCAGTTCAAAGATGGCTGCGGTCGCCCCGACAGCCGCCAGCGCATCCTGCCCAAGGAACCTCCCTACAATCATAATATCGGCAGTGTTATAGAGTTGCTGGAATATATTTGAAATAACAATTGGAATTGCAAACGTAATAATGGACCGCAAAATCGGTCCGTCTGTTAAGTTAATAGCGGTCTTTTTCATAAGGGAAATTATACTCGCACGCTTGGGGAAATTCAAGAACGTTCCTTGTAAGAATTTCCTTTTTTGGGGACTTCATTTTTTGAAAATCGAGAAGGATTTTCGCTTGAAAGAGAACATATGTTCGTGTTATAACTAAGGTAGTTCAAACAGATTCGGTACTAAAAGAGAAAAAATTCAACAACAAGCCCCTTAGAAACGTTGCTATAGAGAGGTTTCTAGGGGGAGGGTGCAAAATGAATCGTTTCATAGCAGAAGCATCGCAAGAAGGGGGGCGTGTTCGATGAGTCTGATTGACTACAGTTTGGAACCAAGAAGCGACATTGCGTTTATCGATATGAAGTCGTTCTATGCCAGCGTTGAATGCATCGCCAGAGGACTGCATCCGCTCAAAGCCTCGCTATGTGTGATGAGTCGCGCGGATAATTGCAAAGGGCTCATTTTGGCGTCTTCTCCTGTCTTCAAGAAAGTCTTCGGGCGAAAAAATGTCGGTCGAACCTATGATTTGCCGTTTGATATTCATACGCGTCGCTTTTCCTATTATACGGCCGAGCGTCAAGGGCTCCCCACGGATGCTTCCTTCGTGCGTTTCATCGAGGCCTGGGCGAGAGCGACCGTCATTGTTCCACCAAGGATGTCCGAGTATATCCGGATCAATATGCAGATTCAGCGCATTTTGCAAAACTTTGCCACGACGAGTGAGATTTATCCGTATTCCATTGATGAAGGCTTTGTCGACTTGACGACTTCTTTGAATTATTTCTTCCCGGATCCGACGCTTTCTAGAAAGGAAAAATTAGATCTCTTGTCCGCGCAAATTCAGCGGGCGATTTGGAAGGAAACGGGGCTTTATTCGACGGTTGGGATGTCTAACGCAAATCCTCTCCTTGCCAAACTGGCCCTTGATAATGAAGCTAAGAACGCGAAGAATATGCGTGCCAACTGGTCGTACGAGGACGTGGAAACGAAGGTCTGGGGAATTGAGAAGATGACGGATTTCTGGGGGATTGGCAGTCGCATGGAAAAGCGGTTGAACCAGCTGAAGATTTACACGATTAAGGAATTGGCGCATGCGGATGCCGATTTGCTGAAGAAGCATCTGGGGATTATGGGCGTGGAGCTGTGGTTTCACGCGAATGGCATCGATGAAAGCAATGTCCATCATCCCTACAAGGTGAAATCACACGGGATCGGGAACTCGCAAATTTTGCCGAAAGATTATCGTCGTAAGGGCGATATCGAGTTGATTTTAAGAGAAATGGCTGAGCAAGTGGCTGTTCGCCTGCGCAGGGTCCGCAAGAAGACGACTTGTGTATCGATTCATGTCGGGTACTCTAGAACGGAGGAGAAAAAATCAATTCAGGCGCAACGAAAAATCGACCCCACGAATCAAACGAAGCCTCTGACGGAAGTGGTATTGGACTTGTTTCGCCAGAAATATACGAGTGGTGCGGTACGTCGGGTAGGGATTTCCTATCAAGGGCTCGTGGATGAGGCGATTACGGTATTTTCATTGTTCGACGATTACGAGCAGGTCGAAAAGGAAGAAAAATTGCAAAAGGCTGTCGATACGATTCGCGATGAATTCGGCTTTACCTCGCTCTTGAAGGCGAACTCTCTATTGGAATCGTCCCGTGTGAAGGCGCGCAGTCAGCTCGTCGGAGGGCATTCGGCAGGAGGTTTAGATGGATTGACATGAGTATGCGTATGTATTTACCGTATAAAGCAACCAGAGAATATACAGACCGTGGCATGGCGAAGTGGCAAGGGTTCTTCTTGTCCGAACATACGAGTGAAATCGCCAAGGAGAAGAGGAAGGAGCATTACACAAGTCGCCTCACGAAAGAGGAAAAATGGACGCTCCTCACACAACTCTACGTCCACCGGCAACTGGCATGTTTTCGCATGAAGAAGAAGGAAGGGCATGAAATGGTGGTGGGTGTGCCTGTAGAATTGAGCGACGAAGCAGTCTACGTGGAGTCGCAGACAGAAGCAAGGTGGCTGCCTTTAAGCGACCTGCAGGAGCTCTATTTAGTGGAGACAGAAGAGGAAGCAGTAGAGTAGGAAGTCCTCTTTTTTACAAAGAAGTGGTATAATAAGGTACTTTGAGAAGTGATGAGAATGACAGATAGAAGGTAGAAGAAGATATGAAAACAAATGAATTCGGACAAGTGATTGGGGAAGCTGTTCCTGGGTTTACTCCAGGGGGACTTCCAACGGCGACGAGCATCGAAGGAAGATATACGCGCTTGGAGAAGCTGAACGAGTCGCATAAAGAAGCCCTATATGCCGTCTATGGGCCCGATACTCCTGCGCAAATGTGGACGTATTTAGCGGGAAGTTCGGTTGCCAATGAAGCCGAATGGGACGATCTTTTTGAGCGTTTATTACAAGATTCCTCCAAATTTTATTATGTAATTTTGGATAAAAATACCCAAAAGGCGCTGGGAACCTTCGCGTTAATGCGCCTCGATAGAGCAAACCGAGTGGTCGAAATCGGATCGGTGACCTATTTACCCGAGTTACAGCGAACCAGAATGGCCACGGAGGCGCAATATTTAATGGCACAGTATGTATTTGAAGAGATGGGGTATCGCCGTTATGAATGGAAATGTGATGCGCTCAATGAACCTTCGAAGCGTGCCGCAAAACGTCTAGGATTTACTTATGAAGGGAGATTCAGACAAGCCGTTGTTTATAAAGGGCGAACTAGAGACACGGATTGGTATTCGATGATTGATCAAGAGTGGCCCAAGCTAAAGGAACGGTTCGAAAAATGGTTGCATCCAGAGAACTTTAATGAAGAGGGGCTGCAGTATCATTCCCTTTCACAACAATCTTCTTGAAGCATTAGGATATAGCGTTAAAAGTTAGAGCGGTAGAAATACCGCTTTTTTGCTAGGAATAGAATGAAAAGTAAAGAGAATCTTTACGAACTGCCCCTTTACCCTCTTTCTTTTTCCTTGTACAATGAAGCTGTAGAGAGGACGTGGAACTATGTGGAAAGACGCCATTGAGATGCGAGAGGCTGTAAGGAATCAGGAAGTCTCTCCGATTGAATTAGTACAAGAAAGTTTAGAAAAAATCCATGCATTCAATCCCGAGTTGAATGCAGTTGTTCACATCCAAGCAGAGCGGGCGCTGGAAGAAGCGAAGACGCGCTCGTTTGAGGGTTTGCCGTTTGGAGGCGTGCCGCTTCTATTGAAAGACCTCGGGCAAAATCAAGCGGGG
>CALIJD010000178.1 GCA_938017885.1 uncultured Granulicatella sp. | reverse complement strand
CATCATCTTATTTATTGATGAAATTCATACTATCGTTGGGGCAGGTAAGACAGAAGGCTCTATGGATGCAGGTAACTTACTAAAACCAATGTTGGCTCGTGGTGAACTACATTGTATTGGTGCCACAACTCTTGACGAATACCGTGAAAACATGGAAAAAGACAAAGCGTTAGAACGCCGTTTCCAAAAAGTACTTGTTCAAGAACCTACTGTTGAAGATACGATTTCAATTCTTCGTGGATTGAAAGAACGTTTCGAAATCCACCACAGCGTAAATATT
This sequence comes from uncultured Granulicatella sp., assembly GCA_938017885.1. Taxonomy (GTDB): domain Bacteria; phylum Bacillota; class Bacilli; order Lactobacillales; family Aerococcaceae; genus Granulicatella. The sequence continues at coordinate 1,454 of CALIJD010000178.1, read as the reverse complement.
CACGACAGCGCATTAGTAGCTGCTGCGACTTTATCAAACCGCTACATTACTGACAGATTCTTGCCAGATAAAGCGATTGACTTAGTCGATGAAGCATGTGCAACGATTCGTGTAGAAATGAATTCAATGCCTACAGAATTAGATGCAGTTACTCGTCGTTTGATGCAACTTGAAATCGAAGAACAAGCGTTGAAAATGGAAAAAGATGACGCTTCTCAAAAACGTCTTGCTATTTTACAAGAGGAATTAGCAGAACAACGCGAAAAAGCTAATAACCTCAAAATGAAATGGGAAATCGAAAAAGAAGAAGTCAATAAAATCCGTAATAAACGTGAAGAGTTAGATCGTGCAAAACACGAATTAGAACAAGCAGAAGCTGACTACAATCTTGAAAAAGCTGCTGAACTTCGCCACGGACGTATACCAGCACTTGAACATGAGTTGAAAGAACTAGAAGAACAAAATAAAGCAAACGCTGAAAGTACGCATCGTCTCGTTCAAGAATCAGTAACTTCTGAAGAAATTGCTCGAGTTGTTGGACGCTTAACTGGTATTCCAGTAACTAAATTAATGGAAGGCGAACGTGAAAAACTTCTTCACTTAGAAGATATTCTTCATGAACGTGTGATTGGTCAAGACGAAGCTGTACAAAAAGTGGCTTCAGCAGTCCTTCGTTCTCGTGCAGGCTTGCAAAATCCGAGCCGACCAATCGGAAGTTTCTTGTTCCTTGGACCTACAGGGGTTGGTAAGACAGAACTTGCTAAGGCTCTTGCAGAAGATTTATTTGACTCAGAAGACCATATGGTTCGTATTGACATGAGTGAATATATGGAAAAACATTCAGTGTCTCGTTTAGTGGGAGCACCTCCAGGATATGTTGGATATGAAGAAGGAGGCCAATTAACAGAAGCTGTTCGTCGTAATCCATATACAATCGTTCTTTTAGATGAAATTGAAAAAGCCCACCCAGATGTATTTAATATCTTATTACAAGTATTAGATGATGGACGCTTAACCGATTCTAAAGGACGTGTTGTGGACTTCAAGAATACAGTGATGATTATGACAAGTAATATCGGTTCACAATTCTTGCTTGAAACACAAGGCGATACTATCGACGAAGAGACTCGTACGGCAGTAGAGGGTGTTCTAAAAGCAACCTTCAAACCAGAGTTCTTAAACCGTATCGATGAAACAATCTTCTTCACACCACTTTCTAAAGACAACATTCGTGGTATTATTACTAAGATGTTGAACCAATTAGCAGTACGTGTGGAAGATCAAGAAATCGTCCTAAGCTTCACAGATGAATTAAAAGATTGGATTGCAGATAATGCGTATAATCCAGTGTATGGTGCTCGTCCAATTGCGCGTTACATCCAACGTGAAATTGAAACGCCACTTGCTAAAGAAATCATCCGTGCAAGCATCCTTCCAGGCGACCAAGTGAAATG
>CALIJD010000177.1 GCA_938017885.1 uncultured Granulicatella sp. | reverse complement strand
GAGAGGAATTGCTCCATTTTTGCAGCATGTACTTTCACATCGGTTGTGGCTTCTGTTTTTACTCTTGAAAATAATCGATTTAACGCTTCTTTATCCTCAGAGCTAAATAATTTTCCTTTGTCGATGGCGTCATTGTCAATGAAAAGGAGCGTATCATCTTTTTCAATCGGAGGAATCTCAATGCTATTTTTCAATAATGCATACGTATTAATGCGGCAGTTCGTTCCGACAAAATCACCCATCTTCGCATTCCAAAGATTACTGATTTTCTCTACGTCATACTCTGTTTTGGTGAAAGACGCAAAATCTCCTTGAAGACCCGTCTCAGCCACAATTTCATTGTACTCCTTCACCAATTTTAAGAATGATTCTACACTCTCTTTATCGATGTATGCAGAGAGTAACGCCTTCACTTCATCAATACTGCTCTGGTTCGACATATTCGTATAGGACGCCACCCATTGCGGCGTTTCTTCCTTCGCGCTTGCGACAGTTGTCGATGGAGCAGTTGTTTCCGCCACACTTTTTGACTCGGATTTTGTGAATGTTTGTGCACACCCAGCTAACGTCACTAGCGTTGCCACACATAAACCTATTTTTATTGTTCTAGAAAAATTTTTCATTAATGTTTCCTCTCACTTTCCTTCTAATCCTATTTTTAATTCATCATTCTCTTACCAAGCATAATTAGGTTCCTCGCAAGCCGCCATTGCTTCAAGCAGCTCTTCTGGCGTCACCTTTTTTAAACCACCATACACAGGATCTTGTTCATGTGTCATGGAATCTAAATAATAAATGGCAGAAATATCTTTCCCGTCTGGGGTCAATTCATAGCCAATACCAATCACATTATGCTCCCCATTTTTTCCAGGATAAATTTTGGAAAGGGTGAAAGTGTAATACATTGGATAGCCATCATCAATATTTTTGCGAACGCGCTCCTTGAAGACTCTCATCTCCTCAGAGTTTGGACTTGCATTCGTGACAACAGCTAGGCGATATCCAGCCTGCCCGTCCTTAGGTACGGAATAGCCAAATAAATGCTGATTCAACACACGAATGGCATCTTTATTATGCGTTCCAAAAGGTACATAAGTCCCCATCTCCTGTGCCAGTTGTCGCTGAGAAACGAATTTCCCCTGAGTGGAAAGAATCATACTTACTGTGGCAGGCGCACAGAAATACCATTCTTCTTGAATTTGTGGAGTGACGGCTAAAATCTTCTTACGTCGTTGCGGCGTTGGGGCCACAGCCTCGGTTGTAGTTTCGTTTTGTGTTTCTTGAGTAGTGACGCTTGTTGTTG
>CALIJD010000176.1 GCA_938017885.1 uncultured Granulicatella sp. | reverse complement strand
TGAAATGACAAGCCAAATGTCGATTCTAAAAGAGGTAAATACCTATCTATCAAAAAGCTTTTCGAATGTAACACGGTTGTCGAACTTAGATGATACTAGTTATGAGAACCTTGTTTTAAGAGAAGCTCATTCGCAAATCTTATTTGATGGGTTGCTTTCTTTCGGAATTATGAATCGGTATTTTGACGGGTTGAGTGAGGATTATGTCAATGAGACATTTTCACGAATTGTTATTCGAACGGATGAACCGCATACGGCATACTTTGTCAATGATGAAAATAAAAATGTGTACAGTGCGAAAATCGATGAAAGCTTAAGTGCGAAGATGGATGCTTTGTATAAATCAGATGAATTTTATGAAGTAGAATCGTATCGAGGAAAGACAAAACAATTCTTTGTGGAGCAAGATAAAGTAAACGTTGAACAATCTGCGTATTTGATTGAGCAAATTCCAATTACCTTCTATATCCGCCAACTCTTTTCAAATCAAACGGAAATTAGAACACGTGGAGATGGAAAGAGTGTGGTGTATAACGACAATTTATCGCAATTGAAGATGGATCGTACAACGAATATCATTACTTTCTTTGAAAATAAACCAGGGGATGAAACTCTTCTTTATACGAATAACTTAACGCAGACTTTTACACAGATGAAGCGTCTAGGCGGATGGCAGTTAGGAATGAGTTTTTCTTCAGTAGATTTAAGTTCCAATGTAGTAGAGTATGTTCGGTATGTGAGCTCCTATCCAATTCTTTCTAGCGGAAGAGAAGGGATGACTCAAGTAAAAGCGACTACAAATGGAATTGAAAAATTAAGAACTTCCTCTTTAATTGCGCAAACACCTCTGCCAACCAAAAATAAAAAGGTAACGATTGTTGGTGGAAAAGATATTGTGGCGGAACTGCTCAATGAAGGGTTCTCAATGAATGAGATAGAAGATATTCGAATTGGTTATTCTTGGACCACCAGCAGTGAAAACAATCAAATCGTAGAATTTATTCCGACTTGGTATATCAAAATGAATAACAGATGGAAGACATTATCAGAGTTAAAAGCGGAGAAAAAAGCAGGAGACGCTGCGAATAAACAAACAGTAGGGGGTGACGGCGATGGACTTTAGAAGAAGCGCAATCGTATTGATTGTTTGTTTCTTTTTCCTAGATGTATTCCTATTTGGACTCGTTTGGCAGAAAAAGGTAGAATCAAAAACTCCTTTAAATACAAGTATTAACGTCATCGATCAGATGAAACAAGATGGAATTACATTGCCGTCATTACCTTCAACGGAGGAAACGGCTCCGATTATCCAACTAACACCTGTTTCAATAGAGTCAGGTTTGAATAATCTACAAAATCAAATCGTGTCATTGGAAAAAAATGTCATTAATGCGGAATTGGTACCACCGATTCAGTTAAGTTTATCGAATCCAATAAATGCGGAGAGTTTTAATGACTTAACAGCGTTTATCAATAATAAGGTTTTATTCGGGGATAAATATGTATGGTCTTCTTATAATGCGACTACACGTAAAGTAATTTATACGCAAAAAGCAGATAAATTGAGTATTATGGATGGAACCAGTCAAATTATTGTCACATTAAATGCAAATGACCAAGCAGTTAGTTATGAACAAACCTATGCGGGGAATGTGCAAGTGCTTGGAAATGAGAGAAGTTTAATTACTGCACAAAGCGCTGTTGAAGTGTTATTCCTAGCGGGAAAGATTCCAGCAAAATCAACAGTTTCAATGGTTAAGTTATCTTACTTCCAATCGTTAGTGCTAAAAGAATTTTCTATTTATTCTCCAGCTTGGTATGTTGAAATACGTCAAGCGGATGGTCAATTAGTGGCACGTCGTGTGGATGCGATTCATGGGACCGTGTTAACGAATGAAACCTTGGAAACAACGAATACGCAAACGCAGCGTACAACAACCAATAACACAACAACACAAACAGTGCAGCAACAATAGAAGGGACATAGTATGCAAGAATTAGGTTTTAAAGTGAGTTTATTAGCAAGTGGGAGTTCAGGAAATGCAACTTATATAGAGACTCCTAAGCAAAAACTATTAGTGGATTGTGGACTCACTGGTAAAGCTATTAGTGAGCAAATGGAGAAAATAAATCGTTCTATATCCGATATTGATGCGATTCTAGTAACTCATGAGCATTCAGATCACATCAAAGGAATTGGCGTACTTGCAAGAAAGTATGGCATTCCTATTTATGCAAACGAAAAAACATGGGCAGCAATGTCCGGAAAAATTGGAAAGGTTGCTCTTGAACAACAAGAAATTTTCAATACTGGAGAAACACTGACTTTTGGAGATATTGATGTGATGAGTTTTGCGGTTTCTCATGATGCGGCGGCTCCACAGTTTTATAGCTTCCAAAAGGATCAACGCCAATTTGTTATGCTAACAGATACTGGATATGTGAGTGACAAACTTCGTGCGCTCCTCAAAAATGCTAATGCGTATTTAATTGAAAGCAATCATGATCTTGAAATGTTAAGAATGGGACCTTATGCGTGGCATTTAAAGCAACGAATCTTAAGTGATAAAGGCCATTTATCCAATGATGATGGGGCTTTAGCCATGTGTGAAATGCTTGGAGACCAGACGAAGCGCATTTATTTAGGGCATTTAAGTCAAGATAATAATATGAAGGAAATTGCTTATCAAACAGCAGAATCCGTATTTAGAACTCACGATAAAGGAGTTCATCATTCCTTCGAATTATTTCATACGGATCCGTATGAGCCTACAAGCCTATTTGAAGTTTAAATTCTTAGGAATAATGCAAGAGATTTTTAAATAGACTATAAGTGTTTGTTCACATAAAATTCATATTTAGAATTTATCTTTAAAGTAACAACGAGAGGAGTGAGCAAATGGAAGAAGAACAACAAAAACAGTTAAGAAAACGTAAAAATAAAAGCTTTAGAAATGGCTTTGTTGGTGGGATTGTTGGAGGAACCATTGCAGTCGCAAGTGGAATTGGAATTATGGCGATTACAAATCCTTTAAACCATCAAACACCAACACCTACTACGCAAGCTTCAGAGAGTAATGTAACGACTACAAAAACCTCTACAGCCGCTGCAAATACAAATAATGATATTTCTAAGGTTGTAGAAAATGTAAAAAATGCAGTGGTTTCTGTCATTAACAAACAATCGTCTGGCCGTAATTCTCTTTACGGAACTCAGCAGCAACAACAACAATCAAATGATGAATTAACGACAGCTTCAGAAGGAAGTGGCGTTATTTATAAAAAGGAAAATGGATATGCCTACATCGTAACGAACAATCACGTTATTGCAAATTCGCAAGAGTTAGAAGTTCTTTTAGCAGATGGAACTAGGGAAAAGGCAGAATTAGTTGGGAGTGACCAATGGACGGACTTAGCAGTGATTCGTATTCCAGCAGATAAAGTAAGTACTGTTGCGGAATTTGCGAACTCTGATGAGGTAAAAGCAGGACAAACCGCTATTGCGATTGGATCTCCTCTCGGCAGTGAATTTGCTACTAGTGTTACGCAAGGGATTGTTTCTGCAAATAATCGTCCAGTTCCAACAGATGTGGATGGCGATGGCCAACAAGATTGGATTGTAAATGCGATTCAAACGGATGCTGCAATTAATCCAGGGAACTCAGGTGGAGCTCTTATTAATAGCGCGGGACAAGTCATTGGGATTAACTCTATGAAGATTTCTAAATCCTCTGTTGAAGGTATGGGATTTGCAATTCCAAGTAATGAGGTCGTATCCATCATCAATGAATTGGAAAAAAATGGTAAAATCGTTCGTCCAGCTCTAGGAATTTCAATGGTGAACTTATCGAATGTGAATTCACAAGTCGTTAATCAGTTGAACTTACCAAAAGATGTGAAGGGCGGAGTTGTGGTTGCAGAAGTCTCTTCTAAGGGAAGTGCAAAAGCGGCAGGACTTCAACCATATGATGTCATTGTAGAAATGGATGGCCAAAAAGTAGAGGGAATTCAAAATTTAAGAAAAATACTCTATAGCCATAAAGTTGGAGATAAATTGGAAGTAACGTATTATCGTAACGGACAAAAACAAACAACCACAGTTTCCTTAACAGAAACCAATAACCCAAGTTTATAAAAATAAATGAAGAGTCGGATTACCAATGTGGAATCCGACTTTTTTGGACTTATCCTCAAACTTATCCACCGAATTGTGGATAACTCTGTGGAAAAGTCTTTGGAAAACTCCTTGTCAAGTCCAAACAGTGGGAAATGCCTTTTGAAAACAGAAACTGCCAAAAGGCCTAGAATAAGGAATTTGATTGGAAAAAGTTATAAACATGAAAAAGAATTATTGTGGATAACTTTTTCATAAAACGACAAAGAATGTTGATATAACGGTGTTTTTTAACGGTCGTCTTTAGTGTGTATAACTGTGGATAACTGAATGAGAACCCTTAGAATGAAATATAACATTTATGTAACATTTAAAGAAAATGAATCTATATCTAGGGGCTATGGATAAAAAATGTCAAAATTTAGTGGCGAACATGTGTACATGTGGATAACTTTG
>CALIJD010000175.1 GCA_938017885.1 uncultured Granulicatella sp. | reverse complement strand
TTCTTGGCATAAGTAATAAAAGTGCACATAATGTCCCAAACGAACTTACAAAAATTTCAATAGGAACTATTACTTGCTTCTTAATTTTTTTTAACATCATAACTCCTCCGTTCAATATACATTTTTTTGTACAATAGAAACTATCTTCACTTAAACAATCATAAAAAGCACCCCCATTTATGAAAATACACTTTTTTGTACCTTATCTATACGCCAAGTATAATACTATCTTGATTTTTTGTAAACCCTTTCTTTAGATAAATTCTGCCATTTATAATACTTAATCATAAAAAAAGGCGCTTCTCTTTCGAGAGCGCCAGAAGCTATTTATATTATTTTTTCGCTAAATCGGTGATGTAGTCGAAGAAGGCATCGCGGTCGACGTGGTAGACAAGGTCGACTGGGCGGCCATTTTCGGCTTTGATAGTACGGCCACGGCTTGCACCGGCAACAATCACGTCACTGTTCACAACAGAGCGTTTCACAAGGTTTTCTTTCCCGAATGAAGCGGTCGTTAACACGTCCCATAGGAAGTATGTTGAGTTCGTTACGTAGTGAGTGAGCGGCGGAACGATGGCGTAGCATTGCCCTAAGAAGTCAACGCCTTCAATAGCACGATCTCTTGCCCAACGGTCGCGGACATCCAGAGATAATGGCACCATATTTGTACTTTCAAGCGCCACGAGTTCGATTTGGATGCCTGATTCCCAGACGCGTTTTGCCGCAAATGGATCCCAGTACACGTTCCACTCTGCAGTTCCGTCGTGTTCAGGGTCTTCCACATTCCCCATATCAAGGAAAGTGCCACCCATCCAGTAAAGTTTACCGATGTTTTCTTCAATTGTAGGGTCTTGGTCTAACGCACGGGCTAAGTCTGTTAATGGTCCTACGAAAACAAGGTCCACTTTCTCATCCGATTCTTTTAAGGCACGGATTAAATCTTCGTGCGCTTTTAACTGTGAATCTTGCACCGTGATTGGTTTATGTTCGTTTAAGATTGGAAGTGCGTCCACTGTGAAAGCATGCATTCTCCATTCTTTTGGGAATGGGTTCACAGGGCGTGAGTCTGAAGAAGCCACTTTTAGTTGTTTGTCCTTTTCAGATCCAAATTTATAAATAATCTTCTTGCTAGCTTCCACCGCTGGTACTAAATAACAGTCCGCTTCGATGACGCCGACCCCTACTAATTCCACATCTTCCATTTTTAATAGTAAATATAATGATACTAAATCATCAACGCCACCATCGTGGTTTAAATAAACTTTACGCATTTATGAGTTACGCTCCTTTAAAATGGTTTTCTTGCACGTTTTATTATACCTAAAAACGAACAATAAAGAAACTATTTTATTTAACGTTTGTTTTTGTTTTCGGATGCATTCGTTCTTAGTTTATGTTAAACTATTTTTAATTATTTTTTAATGTTAGGATGTGGTTCCATGAAAAAGAAATTCATAGATATTATCATTATCGGTTTTGCTCTGTTTGCCATCTTCTTTGGAGCTGGAAATTTAATTTTCCCACCTTATCTAGGAGTGACTGCTGGAGAAAATTGGGGAACTGCAACCTTTGCGTTTTTAATCAGTGATCCACTCCTGTCGGTTGTTGCCGTGATGGTCGTTGCGACTCTTGGCGGAAGTGCACTAGCGGTTGGACGACGGATTCACCCTATTTTTGCAGGCGTCTTAAATGCCATCTGTGTTCTCTTAATCGGGCCCATTTTTGCGGTTCCACGTACAGGAGCCTCAACGCATGAAATTTTCGTACAATCGTATTTTCCTGACGCACCACAGTGGATTACTTCCCTCGTCTTCTTCGGAATCGTTCTTTGGATTACGTACAAAGAAAACTCCGTCATGGACGCCATTGGAAAATATTTAACACCGATTCTATTACTTATTCTCTTCTGTATCTTTGTCGGAGCCGTCCTTCAACCAAATGCAACATTTGCCACAACAGACAGAAGCGGGCTATTCGCACAAGGATTTAAAGAAGGTTACCAAACCATGGACGTTCTCGGAGCCCCTCTCTTAGCTGGAGTCGTGATGAAAGATATTACGCGTCGTGGGTATTTAAATCGAAAAGAGCAATTCAGAATGATGTTCGGAGTTGGCATCGTAGCCTTCGTCCTACTCGCTGTCGTATACTCAACACTAGCTTACAGCGGGGCCAGCATGAGTACAGTTATTGACTCAACTACGCAACGTTCTGCTATTTTAACAACCATTGTTAAAACTTTACTCGGATCATGGGGACAACTCGCAATGGGACTTGCCGTCTGCTTCGCCTGCCTCACAACTGCGATTGGACTAACAACTACCTGTGGACAATATTTTGAAGAAGTCTCTAAAGGAAAATTACAATACAAAAAAATTATTCTTGTCACGGTAGCGGTAGAATTCATCATCTCGCTTGTCGGTGTGGATTCACTCATTAACCTCGCCGTTCCAGTGTTGACCTTCATCTTCCCAATCGTGATTGCACTCATTCTCTTCTCAGCGTTTGACCAATACATCCCATACGACTGGACGTACCTTGGTGCCGTTGTTGGAGCTGGAATCGTGGGCCTCGTACAAGGAATCAACACCCTTTCACAATTACTAGGCGGAAACCTACTCGGGGATGCAGCTACTTGGATTGGAACCCTCCCACTAGCAACATATGGTCTTGAATGGATTGTCCCAAGCTTCATAGGCGCCATCCTTTTCACAATCGCATCCACCATCCTAAAACCAAAACAACTTGAGTTCGACTAAAAAAACGGAGCGCGGGGCTCCGTTTTTTGTTTTTCTCCGCCCCTCTCTCTAAAAAAGGACGGTTTGTATATGTCTCCTAGTTGGGATAGGTGGACCCTGCTCGAAACGCAGCACCCCAAGTCTTTAGGCAGAAAAGAAGCAAAGAAAAAATCTCACAGCTCCCTTCTTAGAAAGGACGGTTTGTATATGTCACTTTGATTGGGATATGGGAATTATCTTACGCAGCTCTCAGTCTGTGGAGCTTTGCTTGTGACGAACGGAAAAGCTTGCGGATCAATCGTAGTTGTTGTACGGAAAAGCAACCAATGCGAAATAGAGCCACAAGGCAAATGATTGTCCTGTGACTCTTTGAGGCTTGGTAGGATTGAGACCTAGGCTCAATCCGGTGCCCGATTAGCAACTATGATTGAAATATCCGCCCCTCTGTAAAAAAAGGACGATTTGTATATCGTTGCCTTGCGATAGGTGAACCCTGCTCCAAATGCAGAATCCCAAGTCGGAGACAAAAAATGAAGCAAAGAAAAAATCCTACGGATCCAATAATGATGGTAGTACGGTTTAGTAACCGATGTGAATTACTGACTCTGGAAATTTATTTCCTAGAGTCAGTTTGAAGCTCGGTAGGCTGTAGACTTAGGCTACAGCCGGTACCCGACTTACAATCATTATTGATGAATCCGTAAGGATTTTTCTTTGCTTAAATTCACTATTGCTTTCCATTAGTCCACAGACTTGAGGGCTTCTAACATATCGATGCGTTGGAGGAGATAGTTCACCATATACCCTAGCGCAACCAAGATGACAATCACAATCACACATGGCAACACATATACAAACCATCCGACAGCGGGATTGAACATGACAAACCCCGGTGCCACCGTCTCAATAATCACCCTATGCAGCACTCTCCCAAACAAAATCCCGACACCCATCCCGATGACCGATAGTAAAATCGTTTCGCGGTAAATATACATCGTGACTTCTTTGTTTAGGAACCCAAGTACTTTAATCGTTGAGAGCTCGCGGATTCGTTCGGCAACGTTGATGTTAGTTAAGTTATATAGGATAACGACCGCTAGTAAAATCGACACGGCTGTTAAAATCATCATCACACGACTCAACGAACCAACAATTGTATCGATACGGCTCACCATGGACGTGTTTTGCACGACTGCTTTCACACCGTCAAGAGCCATTAAGTCCGCAGCCGCTTTTTGTACACTAGAGGCATCTTTGTCCTTAAACTGTACGAAAATCGCGTTGTCTTTTGGCACCTCTCCATAAGCCTTTGCGTACACTTCTGGCGTCATTACGACGAAGTGCCCAGCGTACATTTCCACGATACCCCCGACCGTTAACGTCACATCTACACCGTCCTTATTCGGAAGCGTAAAGGTGTCGCCTGCTTTCACGTTTAAGAGTTTGGCTAATTTCTCGGAAATCAACACGCCATCTTCAGGAAGCGTCACGGCTTTCTTCGATTTTGCATCATTCAAATGAAGATATGGAGAAAGGTTCGCTTCCTTACCAACGAGCACCGTTACGGACTGTTCATCGTCTACGCCTGGCACTTCACGCATCACCGACTCACTATAGACGTCGCTATAAGAAGTCACGCTTGAAGAGGTTAAATAGTCATGTAGCGCTGTTTCTTCTGAAGCAGTTAATACCGACTCTTTTGAAACAATCGCATCATACGTAATAATTTCCTTGAACTGGCGATCGGCAACCCCATCGAGAGACCCGAGAATTCCACGCCCTGCAAAGAGAAGCGCCACGCTCCCAGCCACCCCGAAAATCGTCATGAGCATGCGTTGTTTGTAACGGAAAATATTACGCGCCGTCACCTTATGCGTGAAGCTGAGACGATTCCAAATGAACGGAATGCGCTCAAGGAGAATCTTCGACCCAGCAACGGGAGCTTTCGGTAAGAGAAGGGCCGAAGCTTGCTCATGAAGTTCGCGGCGGGCAATCCATAATGGAGGCACCACGCTACAGATGAGCGAGCAAACAATCGCAATCACGGCAATGATTGGATGGAAATTCAACTGGATACTTGGCAATACCGTATCCTTCATCAAGGTCGCACCCAAAGCACTTGGCAAGGCATACGTCCCTAGTAAGATTCCAAGGACTGTACCACTGACCCCTGCTGTAAATCCATATACAGCAAATTTCTTCATCACGTCTTTTGTTTCATAGCCGAGAGCCTTCAACACCCCAGCATTGATCCGTTCTTCGTTCACAAAACGAGTCATCGTCGTTACCGTTACGAGCGCCGCCACGGCATAAAGTACAATCGGGAAGAGGTTCCCAACTGACGTAATTCCTTCAGCCGTCGTCTTCATATTGAAGAATCCTTCGCTTCCAAGCATCGTCGAACGTGTGTAGACAGAGTACTTCGGCTTCGTGAGTTTTGAAACGTCCACTTCCGCCTTTTCGAGTTCAGATTCGGCCTTCTGAATCTCCTTATCGGCTGTTTCTTTCTTCTCGTTGTAAGTTTCTTCGCTTTCTTTTAGCTGTGTTTTGGCGTCCGCGAGTTTGGCTTCACCGTCCGCCAACGTCTTCTTGGCTTCGGCTAGTTTTGCCTTCCCTTCTTCTAACGTTCCGGCGTTGGCTTCAAAGGCTGCCACTCCTTCGCGGTATCGATTGAGGCCATCCACGTACTGACTGTAGCTAGCGTAATACTTCTCTAAACCTTGCTGGTACGCTTCTCGCCCTGCGCGTAATCGTTGCTTCTTCGTTGCGAGTTCGGCTTCAGCGTTTGAAATCGCCGTTTGCCCGGCTGTGAGCTCTTTTTCTTTTTGAGCGAGCACCTGTTCTTTGGCATTCAGTGTCACTTCTGTTTGAGTAAGCTGGTTTTCGGCCTGCGTTAAAGCCGTCTCCATCGCTTGAAGACTCGCTTCGGTAATGCCTCTTGTCGCAGCCGCATCAGGGTCGCTAGCTAATAGTGCCTTTCCTTGCGCTAAGGCTGTCTTTTTAGCTTCGAGATCTGCCTTTCCCGTTTCTAGTTGCGCTTTGGCCTGCGCTAATTGCGTCTTCCCGGTTTCAAGCTGTTCCTGTCCACTGGTGATTTCCTCTTTTTTCGCAGCTAGTTGCGTCTCCGCTTGGGTTAGCTTGGTACTTGCATCCTCTAACTGCTCTTTCTTTTCGGCTAAAGTGGCGACTGCTTGTTCGATTTGCACTCGAGCACTCTCGAGCTGGCCACGACTCGCCTCCAACTGATTCCACGCCGCGTTAAGCTTTTCATCTCCTGAGGCAAGTGTCGCTTCGTTGTTGCGGACTTCTTTTTGCCCGTCTGCGAGTGTCTTTTCGTTCTTTTCGATTTCGCTCATGCCGTCTGCTAGTTTCTTCTCCGCGTCCGAGAGTTGCGATTTGGCATCGGCAATCTTTTCTTTTCCTTCTGAAATCTTATCGTCGGCCGTCGTCTTCAACGTGTCCAAACGCTTCGTTCCATTGTCGGCTAACTTTTCTTCAAGCGCCTGTTGCAACTCCGTCACCTTGTCTGAGTACTCACGGCTCGTTGTTTTCCATTTGCGCAAATCCGGATAACGAAGTCGCGCAATCGTATAAACTTCAGAATCGAACGCGTCTTTTGGCACTACGGCAAATCCACTAAGATCCCCGCTTCCCGCACTCGATACCCCTTTAATCGTCTTAGACAGGATCTCGCTGGAGTTCACAAACCCAGTAATGGTAAATTCATGTTCTTTCAGCAGAGTGTTACTTCCGGATTCATTCAATCGAATGGTATCGCCAATCTTGTACTGATCGGCCATCGCCCCGTCAAGCGCCACTTCATTTGATTTTGTAGGAAACGCGCCACTCACCAATTCGAACGTCGAAATATCGGTCGTCTGTGAGAACACACGAATCGCACTAGGCGTGTCATTAATCACCGTATCGACAAAATAGCCAAACTCCACATCGGCATTCTCTTGTTCTATCTCGGCTTGGTCCTGCGAGCTCAACCCATAGCCTGCCACCACGAATAAATCCGCAGCATTGGCCGTTTCCATATAGCTATTCAAGGTATCTTCAATATCTGGGCCAGACACTTTCAATCCGACCAAACTGAACGCCCCTAGCATCATGAGAAGCATAATGGAGAGGAAGCGCCCCTTTGATTGACGAAGGGAGTTTCGAATATCTTTATTTAATGTCTTTTTATTCATATCCTCACCCCTTCTAATATTCAAGCATTTGAATATCTTGTGGATTTGGATTGAGTTCCATTTTTTTCACACGTGCATCATGCATATAAATCACGCGATCGGCAATCGGCGCAAGCGCAGAATTATGCGTTACGATAATGACCGTTGCCCCTTGTTTTCTAGACATATCTTGTAAAATTTGAAGCACTTGTTTTCCGGTCTTGTAATCCAAGGCTCCTGTTGGTTCGTCGCAAAGCAAGAGTTTTGGATTTTTTGCAACCGCACGCGCAATGGAGACGCGTTGTTGTTCCCCACCCGATAATTGAGCTGGAAAATTATTGATACGATGTCCTAATCCAACAGACTTCAAGGCTTCTTCGGCATCTTGGGCGTCTTTTACAATCTCAGCAGCGAGTTCCACATTTTCCTTTGCCGTTAAGTTCGGCACTAAATTATAAAATTGGAAAACGAAGCCGACATCATCTCTTCTATAGTAAGTGAGTTGTTTTTCATCAAAAGCGGAAATGTCCACGCCGTCGACAAACACATGCCCGTCGTCGTTGGTGTCCATGCCTCCTAAAATATTAAGGACCGTCGATTTTCCTGCACCACTGGCCCCTAAAATAATCACTAACTCCCCTTTTTCAATTTCAAAATTCACATTATTATTCGCGATAATCTCTGTATCGCCGACTTGATAACGTTTATAGCTATTCTTCATTTCGATATAAGCCATGTCTATCCCTCATTCCTACCAACAATCGTTAAATGAACAACGTGTTGATTCTCTTTCGTATTTACTCTATACTAGCAGTAGCGAAAAAACAATACACAATATTCAACAATGTGTTGATTTAAGAAAAGAGTTTTAAAAATGCCAAAGCAAAAACGAAAAACCACAACGAAAAGCGATTTAAAAGAAGCCCTCACCCGTTTACTGAGAGAAAAAGACTTTGAAGCCATTAGCGTCAGTGATATCACTAGAGAAGCCGGCGTGAACCGCGGAACCTTCTATCTCCATTACGTTGATAAATTCGATATGATGAACCAGCTCATCGACGAGATTTTGCAAAATATCTTAATTCTATTAAAAGAAGGAAATCCAAAAAATAAGGAAGAGGCCTTGCCAAGCATCGTGAAAATCTTCGAGTATTTAAGAGAAGACTTCGACTTTATTCACGCGATGACTTTAAATCGCTTCAACTACACGACCAAACTTATTCATGACTTTCTCTATGAATTAACGAAGCAAATCACTCCGATTCAAGAAACGATTCAGAGTGTCTATCCGCTTCCGGCAGATTATGCTACCGAAGTGTTTATCTATAGTAATAGCGCGATTTTCATCCACTGGATTCAAAAAGGAGCCGTGGAAAGTCCCGAAGAAATTGCAAAAATCTTTTTTAGAATGTCTGTATAAAGGAGAAAACTCATGCAAAAAAATATTATGAAAGACCCACTCTTCCTAAGCCAAAAATCTAGTCCAGCCGACCCGAAAGCCGACTCTCAGGTAGTCCGCGACTTGCAAGATACGCTTCGCGCCAACCGCGACCGTTGTGTAGGGATGGCTGCGAATATGATTGGTGTGAAGAAGAACATTATTATCGTAGCGATTGGATCGATGGATTTGGTGATGCTGAACCCGCGTATTACGAAGAAGCAAGGGCCCTATGAAACAGAAGAAGGATGTCTGAGCCATACGGGCACGAAGAAGACGACGCGCTATCAAATGATTGAAGTAGCCTACATGGATCCAAGCGGCAAGAAGCATAAGGGGACGTTCACCGACTTCACGGCGCAAGTCATCCAACATGAGATCGACCATTTAGATGGGGTGCTCATTTAAATACGCAACTTCAGTTGCGTTTCCTTCGAATCCAGACGGATTTCTTCATAGAAGCGATAATGGGGCACCGGTTCGAGCCTATAGTCTCTCACCTTTGAAGCCTCAAAGAGAGCGTACGGAATCAATCCCTACGCTCTCTTATTCGCATTCAATGCCATCCCCCACTATTGCTTCTATAGAATCCGTCCGATTCTTCAAAAACGCGTAACTGAAGTAATCGTATTTTTGTGCTGGTGTTGGTCCGATACTGATTTGTGCCGGGAAGGCGGAGAACTGCTTCTTAAAATGGGCGGTGTGTCCTCCTTCTTCGTTTCCTATTGTAAAAAAAGAAAAAAAGAAAGAGAAAAGGGTTGACTCTTACGTAACGTTATAGATTATACTTCAAATTGTTAGGAGGTTAAAATATGTATTTAATCAAACAAGTGAGCGAAATCAGTGGTGTATCAGTGCGCACTTTACATCACTATGACGAAATCGGATTACTATCCCCCAAAAAGCATGAGAATGGATACCGCTACTATAGTGAAGAGGAATTGTCCCTCCTTCAAACCATCCTATATTATAAGTATTTAGGATTTTCACTAAAAGACATCAAAAATCTCATGAAACAAGAAGAGGAAGATCTGTTGCCTCACTTGAAACATCAGTTGATTTTAATGCACAAAGAAAAAGAACGTCTTCTAACATTAATCGACACATTAGAAAAGACCATTGAGTCGAAAGAAAGGAAAATGACAATGACAACAGAAGAAAAATTCAAAGGGTTCACCTTTAAAGATAACGAAAAATATAAACAGGCCGCGACTGAAAAGTACGGTGAAACAGTGTTGAACGAGACTGCAGAAAAACAAAAAGGCAAGGAAGAAATCATAGCGGACGGCTTCAACAAGATCTGGTTCGCTTTTGCGGATAATATTGAAAAAGGCCTTCCAGCAACAGACGCTGTGAACGTGGACTTAGCCAAACAACTCCACCAACACATGTGCGCCTACGCGTTCGACTGCTCGATCGATGTCTTCTCAAGCATCGGATTCGGCTACGCTCAAAATGAAGAATTCAGAACGAACTTGGATAAATACGGTAAAGGCGTTGGGCAATATGCTTGTGACGCGATTCAAAC
>CALIJD010000174.1 GCA_938017885.1 uncultured Granulicatella sp. | reverse complement strand
AAAAGGAGAATAACATGACAAAAAATGATATAGAAACAGCTATTCGTAATGGCGACTATGAAGCTGTGCAGCAACATTTTCGAGGTCATATCAACGAAGAATTCACAAATGATGGATTAAACTTACTTGAGCTATTGTTTTGCGATAGTGGTAATGAGTCATCAAGATTAAGAATAGCACAACTTTTAATTGATGAAGGTATTGTTATAAATCACCAAACAAGGGACAAAAGTAGTGCGCTACATTTTCTCCTAGGTTCTGCCAAAGCTAATTGGACAGCTGATCCAGAGTACCTTCTTTCTGGAGTCAAACTACTAATTCAAGCAGGAGCCGATGCAAATTTGAGAGATGTACATGGAGGCACACCGTTATCGTATGCAATCGCGATGTTAAAAAGTAAAACGGAAGAACTAATACCAATTTATAAAGAGCTCTTAGAAGCCGGTGCATATGTAGATAATCGTTCAGGAACTCCTTCGTGTATCGAAATGACAAAGATGTTTCCATGGCGGGCGGAATTACTAACTTTACTGGAGGAGTACAATGATTAATAATAATGAATATTTAAGTCTGTTTTGGGATAACGGGAAGTGGTACCATGTACGCAATTTATAAACAAAAAAGATTTGATGCACAGTATAAAAACGATGATGAAGTTATTTTGTACAGTTCGGTGAGGTTTGAGGGTTTCCAAAATTATACAGACTCAATGGGGAACTTATTTTCTGATTATTTTTCAAAAACAGTCAAGATAGAAGAGCTAGATTACATATATAAAATTCATTATGAAATTCAATATAAGGGGCATTTTTTTCATATTACAAGCGCAATGAATCAGATGAATATTAAAAATGATTGGTTTGAATTAATACCTAATATAAAACAAAATGAATTAAGGGATGAGTTGGGCTTTAAGCAAGTCGACAAACTAGACTGGGCTAAAGAAATTGGTCGAAAAGAGATCGAAGCCATAAAAATTGTCGAAACACCAGTCGACATCTTCAAAGACCAAGGCTTAAAAATTAAAATCCTCGAAGGGAAAGACATTGATGATTTCCTAGATTCTGTTAAAGAGTAGCTATTAGTAAAAATCAGGAATCGTCGACGAATTTTTATGTTGGAGGAAATTAGAATTGTTTACAGGAGTAACGATTTATTTTAATAAAGATTTAGGGTATATTTTTGGACCCCATTCAAAGCAAGAGGGGACGAATGCTCCGATTATTGTTCCACTAGTTTTACGAGTTGAAAAAGGCTGTATGGATCAAAGAATCATTGAAAGCATTACTGCAGCACTAGAGATTTCTAAGAAAACACCTCTTTACACAGGCGATTTATATGAATTTTGGACAGAATTGGGATGCAAGACTTTTAAAGCTTTTAGCCAAAAGTTCACTTCTGTCAAAATCTTTTTACGTGGTGATGTATGTAGAGTGCAAGGGTTGAAGTTGGCAACGAAAACAGGTGGATATGTAGCAGATAAAGAGGCCGTGTTCGAATGTCCCGTGACAGAACTTCATGCACATCTTTCCGAAATTAAGAGACTGTTATCTGTTGAAGAAGTACTGCCGAGTGTGGCACAGTTTTTGACACTTTCTGAATCTAAGGTGACTTATATGCCACTGTCTGATGGATATAACGATTTAGGAGATGGCCATACGGATGCGTATCACCTCTTTGCAGATACACGTAATGAAAATAACGTTCTATCATTCATGATTGATAGTGGGTATGCTAGTTTTAGTAAAGCAGATATTCAGTCGGCGTTTACGAAATATTATGGCGAACCTTTGGAGTTTCGTTTTGAAGAGTTTACTGATCGCCTCTATCTCTATAAAATTTCAGCAAAGACGAGTAATCGGATGATTGTTTCTTATCTTTTTAAAGAGCAAGATGCGTTATTAGAAGTCTTGTATCAAATAGAGTTGAACACATCTCATGAAGAATTCAGTAGAGTCCAACGAGATTTTGAGCAATTAGTGAGCTCTATCATAATTAATTAAATAGATTACACCCAAACTCAAGCAGGCAGAATCGCTGTTGGCTTGAGTTTTTTATTCAAAAAAATTTTTTAAGCTTCCTTGTTGACATTTGTAAATTACAGGTGTAAACTAACAATGTAAATTACAAATGTAAACGAAAGCGGTGAAAGTAATGAGCAAACAAAAAGAGTACATTATTGAAGGAATGAGTTGTGCTTCATGTGCCATGACGATTGAGAATGCCGTCAGCAAAATTCCAGGCGTTGATAAAGCTAGCGTCAACTTGGCGACCGAGATCATGACTGTTGAAGCAAACGATAGCGTGACCCCTGAAGACATCGCCAAAGTGGTCGATGGTGTGGGATACGGCGCTCGTCCTCGTGGCAAATCAGTGGAAGAAGAACTCGAAGAAAAGAACGAAAAGAAAGAAGCGCACTTAAGAGAAATGAAGCGAAACCTAACCATTTCAGCGATTTTCACCGTGCCACTTCTCTTTATCGCAATGGCCGATATGGTTGGAATTCCAATGCCAGCCTTTCTAAGCCCAATGCAAAGTCCAGTTAGCTACGCGTTGATTCAATTGGCGCTCGTTCTCCCAATTCTCTGGGTCGGACGTCGTTTCTTCGTGGATGGATTTAAGGCCTTGTCTAAAGGACATCCGAACATGGACAGCTTAGTCGCACTTGGAACAAGCGCTGCGTTCCTTTATAGCCTTTACGGAACGTACCACGTATTAGAAGGCCATGCGCATTTTGCGATGAACCTTTACTACGAATCAGCCGGCGTTATTTTAACCTTAATCACACTTGGAAAATACTTCGAAGACGTGTCAAAAGGGAAAACATCCATGGCGATTCAAACGCTCGTAGGCCTTGCTCCTAAAATGGCGACGGTTTTACGAGACGAACAAGAAGTAGAAATTCCTGTAGAAGAAGTGCAAGTGGGCGACCTCATTCGTGTCAAACCGGGTGAAAAAGTTCCAGTCGATGGTGTCGTGACAGAAGGAAATTCAACCGTTGACGAATCGATGTTAACAGGGGAAAGTATTCCAGTATCGAAATCAGTTGGCGATGAAGTGATTGGGGCAAGTTTAAATAAAACAGGTTCCTTTATTCTCAAAGCGACAAAAATCGGGAAAGACACAGCTCTCTCTCAAATCATCCAGTTAGTCGAACAAGCACAAGGATCCAAAGCACCGATTGCCAAACTGGCCGACAAGGTTTCTGGAGTATTCGTTCCAATCGTAATCGTCTTGGCTATTGTTTCTGGACTTGCTTGGTATTTCCTTGGACAAGAATCATGGGTATTTGCCCTCACGATTACCATCTCAGTCCTCGTCATCGCCTGCCCATGTGCATTAGGACTTGCAACACCGACCGCTATCATGGTGGGGACTGGTAAAGGGGCAGAAAATGGAATTCTTTTGAAGAGTGGGGAAGCGTTGGAAGAAGCTAACCACGTGAATATGGTTGTTTTCGACAAAACAGGTACGATTACAAACGGGACTCCTGTGGTCACAGATGTGGTCACTGCTGATTCTACCGATGCAGATGCCCTCATTCGCCTAGCAGCCAGCCTTGAAGTAGCGTCCGAACACCCTCTTGGCGAAGCGATTGTTGCCAAAGCCAAAGAACAAGGGGCTGCATTTGATGAAGTGACGAACTTCGAAGCCATTCCTGGTTTTGGGATTAAAGGCCACGTGGGTGAAACACTCGTCTTCCTTGGTAATGAAAAATGGATGCGTGAAAATGGTCTTGCCAATGTTGAGATGAACGACAAAGCCAATCATTTTGCCGAACAAGGAAAAACACCGCTCTATATCGGCTATAACGATGCCGTACAAGGGCTGATTGTTGTAGCGGATACTGTTAAAGAAAGTAGCGCGCGTGCCATCCAGACCCTACATGAAATGGGCATTCAAGTCGCTATGATGACAGGAGACCACGAACGAACTGCACAAGCGATTGCCGCTGAAGTGGGGATTGACCGCATATTTAGTGAAGTTTTACCGCAAGATAAGGCGAATTATGTGTCAAAATTACAAGAAGAAGGCTATATTGTGGCGATGGTGGGGGATGGTATCAATGATGCCCCAGCTCTTGCACAAGCGCAAGTCGGTATCGCAATCGGTACCGGAACAGACGTAGCCATCGAATCTGCAGACGCCGTCTTAATGAAGAGCGACTTGATGGATGTACCAGCGATGTTAAAACTTAGCCGTGCAACCATCCGTAATATTAAAGAAAATCTATTTTGGGCATTTGCCTACAACGTTATCGGAATACCATTTGCGATGGGAGTTCTTCACCTCTTTGGCGGACCACTCCTTAACCCAATGATTGCCGGAGCCGCAATGAGCTTCAGTTCCGTATCCGTTGTCCTCAACGCCCTAAGATTAAAACGCTGGAAAGCATAATGATAAAGGAGAGATTTATGATGAAAAAAGAATATAATTTAGAAGGAATTAAATGCGAAGGCTGTGCCAACACAGTGAAAGAACGCTTCTCAAACGTCCCAGGCGTGACAAACGTTGAAGTGAGCTTAGAAACAAAAGTAGCCACAGTCGAAGGAGACGCAAGCGTCGACGCATTACAAGCATCCCTCGAAGGCACAAAATACAGCATTCAAAAGTAAAAAAAATTTAGACCGCTTGAATGATATATCGGACCATTCTCCTATAGATTTTTTAAAACAGGTGCAGTAATATGAAGATAGAACAAAAGGAGGAATTTCTATGATTATTACTACAACGCAAACGGTCGAAGGGTATCAAATTGTTGAGTATAAATGGATTGTTTTTGGTGAAGTGGTAGCAGGTGTTGATGCTATAAAAGATATCGCAGCTGGACTAAGAAATTTCTTTGGAGGCCGCTCTAGAGCTTATGAAGGAGAACTTTCAGAAGCCAGAGAAGAAGCTCTACAAGAAATGGAAGAAAGAGCTACAAAAATCGGAGCGAATGCTGTAGTAGGCGTGAAAATGGACTATGAGTATATGGATGGCATGATTATGGTCACCTGTAGCGGAACCGCAGTCGTTATTGAAGAATTATAAAAATTAAGAAAGCTAGGCTATCTGCCTAGCTTTCTTTTTTGTTGCTCCTGTTTCATCTCACGGTTAGTAGAAGTAAAAAAGTAGAGCGTTGCTTACAACACCCAGTGTGGTTTCGAAGAACCTACTCCTGTCTTAGCGCCTGCTTCGTCTATCACCCTTTCTCTACAATCCATGGTTAGAAGAAGTAAAAAAAGTAG
This sequence comes from uncultured Granulicatella sp., assembly GCA_938017885.1. Classification (GTDB taxonomy): domain Bacteria; phylum Bacillota; class Bacilli; order Lactobacillales; family Aerococcaceae; genus Granulicatella. Next base: position 4,669 of record CALIJD010000174.1, on the reverse strand, counting down.
AGCGTTGCGAAAAAAACACCTAGGATTCTATACGAGTAGTAGTCGCGAGTGTACTCGATGCGAATTACAGACTCAGGAAATGAAATTTCCTAGAGTCTGTTTGAGGCTCGAGAGGTCTGAGACCTTGGCTCAGACCGGAACAGCCATTACTACTCGTATGAGAAAATCCTAGGTGTTTAAGAGCAACGCTCTTAACTTAGTATGTTTATTATTTTACTTCTGCACGCTCTAACCATGGAGTTGCAGTTTCATCTAAAACAACATTAAGATCTTCGATATTCTTACGTCCTTGGTTTGCCAACCACGCACGACCAGCTTCTTCCCCTTCAGTCGCAAACACAGCTACAGAATCTTTCCATGTTGCACGACCACATAACACACCATTGAAAGTAGAACCAGCTTCTTTTGCAAAGCGTAATGTTTCTTGGAATAATTCAGCAGAAACACCAGCACTTAAGAAGATGAATGGTAAGTGAGTGATTTCAGATTGTTCTTTGAATAAACGTAACGCTTCTTCGCGAGTATACACAGGTTCAACACCTTCTTTAGTGAAGCCTTCTACGAAGTTCATGTTTACTGGAACTTCTACTTTTAATACATCAACGTTGTAACGTGGGTCAGAGAAGACTTTCATTGCGTCGTTTACTTTATGAGGTTTAACTTTAGCGTATGCAGCTGATTTCACATCGTCGTCACTTGCTTCGTAAGAAACGATTTCTAAGAAGAATGGAATATCTTCTGCCACACATTCGCTACCGACACGTTCTACCCATGCATGTTTGATGTCGTTGATGGCTGGATCTTCGTCAATATCATAGTATAAAAGAACTTTTACAGCGTCAGCGCCTAATTCTTTAATGCGTTTTGCAGACCAGATTGGAAGTAAGTCTGGTAAGCGGCCGATTTCTGTTGCATCGTAACCAGTTTTTTCGTAAGAGATTAAAAGTCCGCAGTCTTCGTGGCGTAATTTTGCAGCTGGAAGACCGTATTCAGGGTCTAAAAGAATTGAAGAAGAGAATTTTGTTAATTCTTCAGAGATTAATTCTTTGAAGCGGATGATGCCTTCGTCACCTTTCACATTTGGGTTTCCTGCAGCAATCATTTTTTTCAATGAACCACGTTGGTCAATCGCTAAAGCACCGATGACATGGTTTTTGTTTGAAAGTTTTACTAAGTGATCATATTTTCCTTTTGTTAATACTAATTTTGACATAATAACACTCCTTAAGTTATGGATTGGGGCACTCTCACGCCTCGTACTCACTGTCTTTTTGATTATTTTGCTTCGAAATAAGGCTTACCATCTAAGTAAGTCGCTTTGAGTTGTAAATCATCGTCTAATACGATGAAGTCCGCTGCGTACCCTGGGTCGATGCGTCCGCAAACGTCGTCGATACCGACTGATTTTGCAGGAACAAGGCTGGCCATTGTAATAGCTTCGTGTGGAGTCGCAATGCCCCATTTCACAACGTTCTGAACCCCTTGGATCAGTTCCAAGATACTTCCAGCAAGGCTGCCACCGTCTTTCAAGCGAGCCGTACCGTCTTTTACGATAACAGGGAATTCACCGAGCATCGATTCACATTCACCCATACCGCCCGCACGCATGCAGTCTGTAATAAGGGCTACATGGTCGTGACCGCAACATTTCATGACGATACTTGCGCTCACTGGATGTACGTGGTGACCATCACAGATTAGTTCGTCAAATACGTTTGGCAATGTGAGTGCCGCGCCGACAACACCTGGTTCGCGGTGATGTAAGCCGCGCATTCCGTTGTATGTGTGAACGAAGATGTTCGCACCGGCTTCAACGGCGTTTTTACAATCTTCGTAAGTGCCATCTGTATGGGCAAGAGCCACATAGATGTCTTTTGTTTTCGCGTGTTTGATGAAATCAACGGCACCATCACGTTCTGGAGCAATCGCGATTTTCTTCACCCAACCGCCAGCGCGTTCTTGCCATTCATCTAAGATTTCAGATTTAGGGTCGCCCATGTATTTAGGGTTTTGCGCGCCTTTGTATTTTTCACAGAAGAATGGACCTTCTAGGAAAATCCCTCTGATTTTAGCGCCGCCAAGCGTTGTGGCGTTATCGCCGACTGTTTGGCAAACATCTGCTAATAACTCGCGAGATGCGGTTAAGGTTGTTGGTAAGTAAGAAGTAACCCCGCAGGAAGGAAGTCCTTCTGAAATGGTACGAAGAGCTTCTACGTCATTATCCATGACGTCAGCGCCTTTGAATCCGTGAATATGTGTATCCACAAGACCTGGGGCAATTTGATAGTTGCCGTAGTCGATAATCGTAGCGTCGCTTTCTGGTTTTTCGGTTTGGAAGGCTCCGAAAGTTCCGTTGTCCAAGATTGGTAAGTACCCTGGACCTTTCACTTCGTCTTCAAAATAAAATGCTTTGGCATAAATATAAGTTGTCATAGGATCATCTCTTTTCAATTAAGTTATTTATGCTTCTAATGGGTGAATCGTTACTCCTTTAACGACACGGTTAACAGTACCTGTTGGTGAAGGAGTGTCTGGTTTGTTTCCAACTTTGATAGAAGAAAGTAGAGAAACCGTTTGTCCAAATACCGCATATGGAAGTGCAAGATAAGCATCTGGAATGAAACGATATTCTTTATCGAAGCTGAAAGATAGACCTTCAAAGTCGCTTTCTGCATCCACTCCAACCGCAAGAACAAGGCGTGCAATTTGGTCGCCGTGTAATTCGTTTAAGATATCGATGTCGTATTGACGTGTATAGTCGTCGTTAGATACGAATACGAAGGCTAGAGAAGAGCTGTTTACAAATGATTTAGGGCCATGACGGAATCCCATTGAAGAATCGAAGGCTGTCGCAATTTGTCCAGCAGTCAATTCAAGAATCTTCAATTGAACTTCGCGAGCAAGGCCGCTGAGTGAACCAGAACCTAAGTAAATCACACGGTTGTAGTCTAAGTTGACGTAATGTTGAATCACGTCTTCACGTTCTAGGACGCTTGTACCAATTTGACGGATGGCTTTCACGAAGCCTTCTTTTTCTTCAAGCGAGTGAGCTTCGTCGAATACAAGAAGCGCTGTAAGAGTCATACATGTGAAGCTTCCTGTCATTGCAAAACCAGCGTCGTTAGAGCGGTCGGGCATCATTAAGAGTAAGTTGTTAGTATCGTCTTTAGCAGCAATGGCTAATTTTCCTTCTGGCGCACAAGTAATCGTGATTTGATAGAAGTCGCGCACGATTTGTTGGCCAAGTTGCACACTTGCAAGACTTTCTGGTGAGTTCCCGCTACGTGCAAATGAAACAAGCACTGTAGGAATTTCTGCTTTGAAGTAGTCATGTGGATTACTTACAAGGTTTGTTGTTCCTACTGATTGGAAATCAAAACGGTCTTCATTTCCTGTACGTTTTAAGTAAGGAAGAATCGTATCTCCCACATATTGTGACGTACCTGCACCTGCGAAAATCACGCGAAGGCGACCTTCAGGTAAGTTGTTTAAGAAAGCCGTAATGCGTTCTAAGTTTGCTTTGTAGTAATCAAAAGCTTCTTTCCACAATTCTGGTTGTTGGCGAATTTCGCGCGTTGTAATTTCTGCAGATAAAGCTTCTAATTGACTGGTTGAAAATTGAAACATAATACCCCTCCAAAATTTTTATTGATTTGTTCGATAGTGTCTTACCTTGTAGAAGAATTGATCGCTTCTAGCTACACTAATGGTGTATTCAATAATGCGATTTTCGTGATTCAATGTCGTTCGTCTAAACCTTAAGCAAGCTCCATGCGGATCCAAATCCAGCGCTTCAGCTTCCTCCGCGCTTAAAATACTTGCGGAAAATTCTTCATCAGCATAGTGGATTTGCTGATTGAACTCACTTGCAAACACATCGTATAAAGAACGACCTTCTAGAAGTGTTTTTGTTAACCCTTTAAAAACATCGTAAGGTAAAAATGTGGTTTCCTTCATAAGTGGAATGCCGTCTGCATACCGAATGCGTTTCAATCGAAATAGCTTATCACCCGCTTCAATCCCAACTAATGGGGCGATAAATTCATCCGCTTCATAACAGTCCAGAGAAGTAATCTTTGTCGTAGGGACTTTACCGAGTTCCTTCATCTGTTCTGTAAAACTATATCCTTCTAGTAAGTTTTGACGTTCTTTCCACTGATTTGAGATGAACGTTCCTTTGCCATGGCGTTTATAAATATACCCAAGTGTCTCCAATTCTTTTAGCGCTGTTCTAACAGTGGTTCGACTCACATTGTATACTTTCGTAATTTCTCTTTCTGAAAGCATCTTTTCGTGCGCTTCTCCCTTTGTTTTAATGAAATCCATTAATGCTAGGCTTAGCGTTGAATAAAGAGGAGATGGTTTAGCAGCCATATTGAACCTCCTTTCAAAAACATTCTACAACTGGTCACTACCAGTTACCTTTATTGTAAGAGTTTTTATCGGTTTCGTCAATAGAATTGGAGGAAAAAGAATGATGGACTCCAGAAAAAATGAAAGTAGCTCCCAAAATTCACTTATAAGTGAATTTTGGGAAAGGAGTAAAAAAGAGAGAATAATCATCGTTATTCTCTCCCATATAATTGGAGGCTAAGCTCCTAAATGACTATTTAATACCTCTTCAAGTTGATCAGCAGTTCTAGCGGCTAATAAAGCTTCCTTCACATCA